>JAPLHH010000326.1 GCA_026389735.1 Chloroflexota bacterium
ATATACTCCTGCTGGACCAGAGCGTGCCGGATGGTCGCGGCCTTCAGGCTTTAACTCAGGTGCGCGCTCAAGTTGGCGGCATACCTATCATCATATTGTCCCCGCTCGATAACGAAAAGGATAAGATTGAGGCACTGAAAAAGGGCGCCCAGGAATGCCTGGTCAAGGGAAAGTTGAATAGAGACCTGTTGGCGCGCTCTATCTACCATGCCATCGCTCAGCAGTGGTCTGTGTCGAAGTCAGAGTCCAGCGAAGCCCAATTTATTAACATAATAAAGAGTTACCCTGACGGTATCATCATTGTGGACCAGAAGGGAACAGTATGTTTTGCCAATCCGGCTGTGGAATCCCTCTTTGGCTGTAAAGCAGGACAGCTGCTTGGAGAATCGATTGATTCGTTGCAGGCGATTGAAGGTGGTAAGACCGAGCTAGGCATAGTCCGTGGGGACGGGGAAAATCTTGTGGCGGAAGTAAAAGTGGTGGAAATAAAGTACCAGGGAGAAACTGCCTACTTGGCTTCATTACGCGATATTACCGAACGCAAGAGGGTAGAGGAAGAGACTAAGTTAGCCCGATTGGATGCCGAAACAGTTAAAGTAACATCAGCCAAAATCATAGCCAAGGCCAGTGAAGAAGCCAAGCTGGCAAGAGAGGATGCAGAAGTCGCCAAGATAGCTTCAACTAAAGCTGCAGCTAAAGCCCATGAAGAAGCCAGACTGGCCAGGGAGGAAGCTGAGAAAATCAAAAGCGTCTTGTCTCAAGGTAATGAAGAAGCCAGGCTGGCCAGGGAGGAAGCTAATAAAGCCAAGGCTGCTTTAGCCAAGGCCAGTGAGGAAGCTAAGGAAACCAAGGCCGTCTTAGCCAGGGCCAGTGAAGAAGCTAGACTGGCCCGAGAGGATGCCGAGACAGTTAAGAAAACCTCGGCCAAAGCGGTGGGTAAAGCCAAACAAGAGGCAAGATTGGCACAGGAAGATGCCGAAGCAAGCCTGGCCAAGGCCAATGAAGAAACCCGGCTGGCCAGAGAAGAGGTTGGAGAAGTCAAGGCCGCCTTGGCTAGAGCTGTCACCAAGGCCAATGAAGAAGCCAAGCTGGCCCGAGAGGAAGCTGAGGAAATTAAGGCCGCCTCGGCCAAGGCTGTGGCTAAAGCTGAAGAAGAGGCCAGACTGATACAGGAGGATGCCGAAGCGACCTTAGCCAAGGCCATAACTAAAGCCACTAAAGAAGCTAAGCTCGCTAGAGAGGAAGCCGAAGCAACCTCAGCCAGGGCTATCGCCAAAGCCAGTGAAGAGGTCAGACTGGCCAGAGAAGAGGCTGAAGCCGCCAAGACAGTCTCAAACAAAGCCGTTGTCAAGGCTAACAAGGAAGCCAAGTTGGCCAGAGAGGAAGCTGAAGCTGCCAAGATAGCTGCAGCTAAAGCCGCTGAAGAAGCCAGGCTGGCACGAGAGGAAGCTGATGCAACCAGGATAGCTTCGGCCACAGCCGTTGCCAAGGCCAATAAAGAAACCCGGCTGGCGCTGGAAGAAGTCGAAGAAATTAAAACAATCTCGGCTAAGGAGAAAGCTAAGGCCGATAAAGAGGTCAAACTGGCCAGAGAGGAAGCCGAGGCTGCCAAGGTAGCTTCAAATAAAGCCGTGGCTAAAGCCAATGAAGAAGCCAGACTGGCACGAGAGGAGGCTGAGGAAGTCAGGACTGCCTCAGCTAAGGCCGTTGCCAGGGCTAACGAAGAAGTCAGAATCGCCAGAGAGGAAGCCGAAGCCGCCAAGGCAGTCCTGGAAGAAGCTATGACCAAGGCTGCGGAAAAGAGGTACAATCTCGACCCGATGCAATCTGAGTTCATGTCTAATATCGTGCATGAACTGCGAGCTCCGCTGCACTCAGTTTTGGCCTTTACCAAATTATTACTCGAAGGTGATGTATCAAATACTGAGACGCAGAAAGAATTTCTGACCATTATCGCCGGCCAGAGCGAGCACCTTCGCAAGCTGGTTGATGAACTACTTGACATTTCACCAATCGAATCGGAACGTTTCGATATCAATAAGGAGCGGGTCGCGATAGCAAATTTACTCCAAGGTACCATACGGGATTTTAATAGTGTGGCCAGGCAGAAAAATATAGTGATAAAGGAAAATATACCCTTACAACTACCCGATATTGAAGCAGATAGCCAGCGATCAAGGCAGGTGATGTTCAATCTTCTTGATAACGCCATTAAATTCAGCAACGATGGCGGTAGCATCGATGTCAGTGCTGAAGTCAGAGGTAACGATTTGCTGGTACAGGTTACTGACCAGGGTATCGGGATTGCTGAAGAGGCTAGAAAATCCCTTTTTGACAAATTTTACCAGGTAAAAAATACCAACAGGGTTGGAGGGCTGGGCCTTGGCCTTTATATCTCAAAGCGTATTATCGAAGCCCATGGTGGACGCATATGGGTAGAAAGTGTCGAAGGAGCCGGCAGCACTTTCAGTTTCACGATACCTCTGAAACAGGATAACAGGTGAGATGATGGGTAAGAGGATACTGGTTATCGAGGATGACCCAATTGCCATTCGGCTGATGGAGTATGTACTGAAAAAACGTGGCTATCAGGTATTCACCACGTCAAACGGTCTGGAAGGGCTACAAATAGCCCGGAAGGAGGTGCCTGACCTCATTATTCTGAATGTAATGTTACCAGGTATTGACGGTCTGGAGGTCTGCCATCGTTTGCGGGCTGAAATACAAACGCCGCAACCACTCATTCTTATGCTCTCGGGCAAAGCACAGCGAACTGATATCGCCAATGGATTAAGTATGGGTGCGGACGATTATCTCACCAAGCCCGCTACTCCTTCAGAAATCGTCAGCAAGGTAGACGGTCTCCTGGCCCAGAAAGCTGATGCTCGTTCCCCAATGGTCGTCTTTATTGGCTCTAAAGAGAAAGTAGGGACAACGACTGTTGTGGTCAACGTAGCCATTGCTTTGGCGCAAATGGGCAAACAGGTTATCGCCGTTGACCTTTGTCCCTATGAAGGTAGTATTTCTGAGCGTCTCGGAATCAAACCTAAAAGTGCAATCCGTCGGCTCGTACAGATGCCTGCAGATGCTCCTGGTCGTCGTGTTATGGAGCCAGCATTGGTGGTTCACGAAACAGGCGTAGGTGTGATACGTATCCAACAGCCTTCCGGGGACACAGGGGACACGATACCCGAAGATATTGATTTTCCGCTTGACAGGTTCAGAGAGGCTACCGATTATTTTCTGGTCGATCTGCCGTTTCAACCGACGGCTCTTACCAGGTCGTTTCTTTCGCAATGCGACCTCGCCATTATAGTCAGTGACTACACCACTGAAGCCCTGGCCGGAGTTAAGTCTACTATTACCGTTTTGCGTTTCCTGGGCATCTCTATAAAACGAATCGGCTCTGTGGTCACCGACCCGGTGGGGACCTTCTCCCAGAAGGAACTCCCCAGCATAAAATCATATATTGAAACCAGCACTGCCGTGAGCATATGGGGAATAATACCTTATGAGGCTGGTGCCATGACATCATCACCGGGTAATCAGGCCACAATAATTAATAATGACGATTGCCCCATGGCCTGTTCCATAAAGGAGTTGGCTCAGCGTATTATCGCCGCGGAAATAACCAAAGACAGCGTTTCACGCAGCGTGGTAAAAAGAACATGAAAAGGCAAGAATCAAAGGGAGTTACCACCAAGATACAAAGAAAGAGTCTGGGTGAAATCCTGGTTGAGCAGAGGTTTATTACCGCTGAACAACTGGAGGAAGCTCTGCAGCTACAGCAGATTCAGAAGGGCAGACTCGGTAATATCCTGGTGACCCGGGGGCTACTCAAAGCTGAGGAACTGGCACAGGCCATCAGCATCCAGCTGAATTTTCCTCTAATCGACCTGAAGAGACACATGGTTCACCCCGATGCCCTGAGATTAATTCCTGAGGACATCGCCCGAAAACATACCCTAATCCCGCTGGATGTCATCGGTGATTCGCTGGTCGTGGTGATGGCTGACCCGGAGGATATACAAACTATCGAGGACCTCAAAGTTCAGACTGAGATGAGGATTGAGGTAGCCGTCGGCGTCCCGGCTGATATTGAATGGGCAATTGACCTGAACTACAGGTCAGGCGAAAAAATAGAGAGACAGGTAAGCAAATCAGTACCTGCCCTTATCGGAGACGCTGAGGTTAAATCGGAGCTAAATGCCACGACACCTATTGCGGAAAGTCTGGATTTGCTCATCGAACAGGCTATCAGGGATAGGGCTTCAGATATTCATTTTGAACCGCAGGAAAACAGACTACGAGTTCGCTACCGCATTGATGGTATTCTACATGATATACACTCACTACCTCTCAATGCCAACGAAGAACTGGTATCCAGGCTCAAAATACTGGCTAAGATGGATATTGCTCAACAGAAAAGTCCTCAGGATGGTCAATTTACCTTCAGGACAGGGGACAGGGATATTGATGTTCGTGTTGCTACCACGGATACAGTGTACGGCGAACGGGTTACTTTACGGATTCTGGATAAGTTTCAATTTATTTTCAATCTCCCTGAGTTAGGTTTCCAGCCTTATGCTCTGGAGAAATACCAGGCGATGTTGAACTGTCCCTTCGGCATGATAGTGGTGGGGGGTCCCACCGGCTCGGGTAAAACAACCACCCTGTACACATCGATTACCCAGCTTAATAATAAAGAGCGTAATATTTTAACCATTGAGGATCCTGTTGAATACCGGTTCACAGATATCAGCCAGACGCAGGTCAATGCCAAAGCTGGTATTACTTTTGTCAGCGGTCTACGAGCAATGATGCGCCAGGACCCCGATGTTATCCTTCTGGGCGAGATTCGCGATAGAGAAACGGCGACAACAGCCGTGCAGGCGGCCATCACCGGACACCTGGTGCTGTCTTCAGTCCATGCCAATGATGCCATCAGCGTGCTTTTACGGCTGATAAATATGTGTGATGAACCATCTCTTTTCCCTCCGACGCTGGTTGGTGTTGTGGCGCAACGCATGGTTCGTCGCATCTGCACCGGCTGCCGGACAACGTACCAACCATCTGGGGCTGAGTTAACAGCCTACGAGGAAGAGATGGAACAACCGCCGCCTGTCTTTTATAAAGGGGTGGGGTGTAATCTCTGCGCCCACACTGGCTACCGGGGACGGACGGGAATTTTTGAAGTATTGCCTGTAAGTGATGAAAGCCGGGCGATGCTGCTTGATAATGCCAGTGCCAGCGATATCAGAAGGCAGGCTATCAAGGAAGGCATGGTCAGCATGAGACATGACGGAATGCTGAAAGTCGCCCAGGGTATTACTTCAATGAGTGAGGTACTGCGCAGCGTGTACTCTGTTAGTGTCGATACCCGGAATCATTCAAAAGGAAATTATGGCGTATTGGTATAGTGTTTATACTATCGATAAAAAGATTATCCAGGGCACCATTGATGCCACCTCCGAAAGGATGGCGGAGGACGCCCTGTACCGGGCTGGGTATCACCGCGTCCTTAAGCTGAGAGAAATAAGCCCCGGCCTGAATTTACGCCGGTTGCTGCCAAGTTTGTTCGGAGTTAAAACTCAGCAGGTTATTGATTTTTCACATCAGCTTACCGCCCTGATTGAGGCTGGAATTCCTATCCTGACGGCTCTGCAACTGCTTGAAGAACAGGCTCCTTCGGCTGCCCTGAGGAAAATCCTTA
>JAPLHH010000139.1 GCA_026389735.1 Chloroflexota bacterium
TAGCCTCATCCAGACAATTCGCGATTCCAAACTGCGGGCGGCTATCGACGGTGTAATCGACCAAGAACTAGTAAACGCTATTACCGAAGCCAATGGCAAAAGCGTCTCAGAAGTTGGGCTGAGCTTGATAGACCTTTCGATAGATAGCCGGCTTTTGCCTTCAGAATTACTGGAGATCATAGTAGACGGAACCTCTTGGAGTCAGATGGGATCTTTAGTAGCCGAGCCCATTAATCTTGAATTCCTTTCCAAGCTTCAGGCTAAGAGCCAGCAGCTTAAAACCTATTTTAGTAAGGTTAAAAAAACAGCAAGTGAGTCAGAAAAACAGCTTATTGAAGCAAATTTGCGCCTGGTTGTGAGTGTTGCCAAGAAATATACTGGACACGGAATACCATTTCTGGACCTTATTCAGGAAGGCAACATTGGCCTATTTCGGGCCGTGAAGAAATTCCAATACAGGAGAGGTTATAAATTCAGTACTTACGCTCATTGGTGGATTAGACAAAGTATTACCCGATCTATAGCTGATCAAGCCCGTACTATTCGTATCCCAGTGCATATGATAGAAATTATCAATAAGCTATTTAAGACCAATCGTTGTCTAGCTCAAGAGTATGGGCGTGAACCAAGCTGCGAGGAAATTGGCAGAGCGATGGACATCTCTTCAGAAAAAGTAAGGGAAATCATGGGATTATCTAAAATGCCGTTATCTTTAGAGCTGCCTATTGGCGAGGAGGGAGACAGCCACCTTGGTGATTTTGTTGAAGATCGGGCTACTCTGCCGCCAGTCGAGGCTGCCTCACGAGAGTTACTTAAGGCGCAACTAAGTAAGGTACTTTCTGAACTAAGTGACCGGGAGAGAAGGGTTTTATTACTCAGGTTTGGTTTAGAGGATGATCGACCCCGAACTTTAGAGGAGGTGGGCAAGGAGTTTAATTTGACCCGAGAGCGAATCCGTCAGATCGAGGCTAAGGCATTGCGCAAGTTGCGCCATCCCAGCCGCAGCCGGAAACTCAAAGACTACCTAGAGTAAGCTCGCAAGGCACTGTGGGCACAAGGAGAAATCAGAAGAAGTCACTAGGACTGTTCTGGATTCTTGAGCAACTAAAAGCGCCATGTGAGAGTAAACATTTAGCCAGAATGTTCAACTGTGGCAAATGGTAAGTAAAGCAAGCTTGTTATGGCGTAACAGTGATCTGCATGGAGCCAACGACGGCGCCAAACCCACCTGAATGAGCTTTGAAGATATAAGTGCCCGGCTTTAATGCGGTGGACATCGTGCCCAGACGCACCGGTTTACTGCCTTCTACGCGCATATTATTTACCCAGGTAATAAAGTCCTTCTCTGAAGCATAAATATTGACCTTGAACTGTATACTTTCTTCTTTTATGGCACAAGCCCAGTAGCTAGCTTGAGTCGTTTGTGCTGAGGTCAACATAGTAACAGGCGAGCTGTCTGGATTATTGTCCAGCGTAACCCAAAGTTTGATTTTGCTGGTGGTTTCAAAATCGGAGAATGCACTCGGCTCATTCCTGTCGCCACAGGAGATAACACCAAGCGCAAGCACCGATGCGACCGCCACCAAGAAAACAAGTATACCCTTTTTCATAATAACCTCCTG
>JAPLHH010000057.1 GCA_026389735.1 Chloroflexota bacterium
AGCGTGAGTAGCTTTGAATCGTTTTTAGAGTTATGTTAACCTCACCCCCTCGTTTCCCCTCTCCTTCAAAGGAGAGGGGGAAGATATTAAAAAGAGGGGCGAAGCCCCTCTTAGACTTCCTTCCGGTTCAATCCAGCGTGGGCTACCAACCACCTGCAAAAATTAGCTGGATTTTTTAAAGCACAACAAAAGAGTATGATATAATTGATATATATTTAATAGGCAGGAGTATCGAGTATCAATGAAGACTATTAAAGAATTAAACTTTGGATATAATGATGCGGAAAATTACCGTCGGAGACAGGAAAAGGAATTATTTAATAGTATATTCGTCCGTACAATACTGTCGTTTCTCAGGTTATATTGCCACCCATTCTCAAGTTAATGTTCCACCCTGTTTCTCAAGTTAATTGACCACCCCGGGTGCACCGTAGAGTTCATTGTTGCATAGTAACCACCTCCTTATCAAGGTCTTTGCCAGGACGAAGTAATGCCCGGTAACTTTTACCGGTCAGGGTAATAAGATGAGCTGAGTTGACGAGCCGGTCGAGGGCACTTTCAGCTATCACTGGGTTAGGGAATAGGGAATACCAATCTTTAGGAGTGCGGTTGGCGGTAACTATCAGGGAGCCACGACGGTAGCGCCGGTCGATAATTTCATAGAGGTCTTCAGCCTGAAACCTGGTGAATTCCCTGAGGGCGAAATCATCCAAGATAAGCAAGTCAGGTTTGAGGTAATGGCGGAGCCTCTTCTCCCAGCTATCATCAGCTCTGCCTCCTCCGAGGTCAGACAGGAGCCGATTAGTCTTGGTAAACAAGATGGTGTAACCGAGACGACAGGCTTGATGCCCTAAAGCTTGAGCCAGATGGGTTTTGCCCACACCAACCGGTCCACAGAAGATAATCGACTCCTTCTGCTCCATAAACTGGCAAGTAGCCAGGTCACGGATATACTGGGCAGGCATCTTTGGATTGAAGTTAAAATCAAATGTCTCAAGGCTCTTCTCGTCTTCAAAGTGAGCTTTGGCAATCCGGCTGGCCAGCTTCTTATTGGCCCGGTACTGTGCTTCATCTTCGAGAATAATCTCCAGGAACTGGATAAAACCGAAATTCTCCTTCTGTGCCTGGCTAAGCCTCAGGTCCAGGGTATTTAGCATGCCACTTAGTTTGAGCGACCTGAGTTTAGCCTCCAATTGATGGATGTCAGCCATTATTTTCCTCCTTTAACTTTTAATCGAGCAAAATAGCTCGTCAGGACCATGCAGGAATGCTCCGGCTGGTCTCAGCGGCTCAAATAGAACCGGCTCTTTATCCAACTCTCGCTCCAGGATAGTTTTCACTGTTCGATAGCAAGGATCACCAAAGGCGTTGGCCCGGGCGCAGGCTTGTTCCAGCCTTTCTCGCCCGTATTTATCTGCCAGCCTCAAGATTCCCTGGCACTGACGTAAGTGATGAAAGGCATGTTCTTCGAGAAGAGCCCCCACCGTCTCTCCGGTCGATGTACCGACAAGATTGGATGTTGAGCGATACCAGTCGGGCGTCCGCTGGAAGAAAGCAGCCTTCTCCGGTGGGTAGTCATTCCAGTCGGTGACCCTTTGGCCCTTAGCGCCTTTCGGGTGAGTCTTTATCAGCTCATGGTCAAGGTAGACCTCAACCACTTTGGTCCCCAGTCTGACATCCACTGTTTTGCCAACATAGCTATAAGGGATGGAATAGAGGGTGCCATTTACCTGGATATGGCAGTCGGGAGCAACTTTGGCTTGACTCCAGGTCACCATTTCAAATGGTGCTGGCGGCAGTGGCTTCAATTCTTTCTGTTCGGCAAGACGAAACAGGGCTAACGGCTGCTGATGGGTGGTGCCGTGCTCCCTCATCCCGGCTAATCTAAGACACCACTCTGTGGCTTGTCGGTTGATTTCCTCCAGACTGGTGAAACCCCTTCCCGACCAGAAACTATCTCTTATATAGGGGATAACCCGCTCCACGCGTGGCTTGTCTTTTGGTTTGCCGCTCCTGGCCGGGTCAATGATAACCCCATAGTGATGAGCCAATTCTTCATAGCCCTGGTTAAATTTCGGGTCATAAAGGTCAGGCTTGATTATCCCGGTCTTCAGATTATCCGGGACTATCCGCCTTGGCGACCCGCCAAGGAATTGGAAGGCTAAGCTGTGACAGGTGAGCCACTCCCTCTGGTCCATCCGTGTCACCACTCGCACAAACATGTGACGACTGAAGGATAATATCAGAGCAAAGGCCCAGAGCCGGTACCTTTTACCGGTTTTAGGGTCCTGCCACATCCCGAGGTAGCCGAAATCTATCTGGGCTTCTTCACCCGGTGGCGGGTCATCCCGTCTTACCGTAATACGGGGTTTCTTCCACACGTCAGTCAGAAAACAGCTCAAGTAGCGGTAGAAGCTGGGCTGGGATACCATCACCCTTTTGTCATCGCGCAGCCTCTGCCATATCGTCGCCGCGGTAGTTGTGACTAAGGCTTCCCTGATTTCGTCCTGGTAGGGAAGAAGCCGGGCAAATGTCTCTGACCGGGTCGATGGGTCAGGTGGCTTAGGGATCACCTCTCTCAGGAATGCCTTCCAGCCCTGGGCTGGCGTCGGGTCACCCTGGCGATACCCCCTGGCCTCGGCAGCGTAAACATACTTGCGAACGGTAGCCCGGCATACTCCCAGACTCCGGGAAATAGCACAGATGCTTCTGCCAGCTTGCCAGTGTTCAAGTATTTCAGCGATATCTCGCACCGTGAACCTCCTTCTTGCCATAAGCTCAACCTCCTTATTCCAAATGCTGAGCTTATGGTGCAATGTTTACCGGTTCCGGTGCACCCTGGGGGTGGTAAATAATCTTGAGAATTGGGGTGGTAAATTACCGTGAGAATTTTGTGTCAAAAGTGGTCATTTACCTTGAGAATTGACAATGCCTCCCTCGACGAAATCTTCCAATATATCCTCTTGAGCCAATTTTCCTCTGACCATTATCACGATTTTATTAAGGTTATCTCCCAGAGCATCTTTCAAATCGCCTGATTTCATCACAGAACCGATCCAACCAGATACCTCATATCCATTCTTCCCTATATTGTTTGGCCTCTTAGTGCTCTCTTTGAGCTTGCCCTTTCTACAATAAGAAACGTATTTTTCGCTTCCTTGACCATAGTGCCAAAGATATTGAAGCTTGTGGAAATAATCCCGATCTGCGATTCCTATAGGACTACCATC
>JAPLHH010000197.1 GCA_026389735.1 Chloroflexota bacterium
AGGTTAGCGGGGATACGGAGGGACGCTATTCCCGGGAGCAGGTGGCGCACAGAGTAGGAGGCAGGCTGAGGGACCTGGGGTTCTTAAGCGAGCCCGAATCTAAGGAGTTGACGGAGAGGAGCGTGAGGTACCTTATTCATCCCCAGGATGTGAGGGATGCCCGCGATAGGTATGGAATCATGTCGGTGTGGTTCTAGCCTGTGGGGGCCCTCTTGACACACGTAGGCATAAGCTGTATAATGAAGCCGTAAAAATGAGAGATAAATATATGGAGAAAAGATATGTCAAAGACGACCGTCATTATTGATGACAAGTTGCTGGATGAGGCGATGAGGGTGAGCGGAGCCAAAACTAAGAAACAGGCTATCACGACCGGGCTAAAAGAGTTAATCCGCAGAAAAAACATAGAAGCCTTGCGCCAGGAACTGGGCACATTCGACCTCGCCCTTTCTTTAGGGGATCTGGAGAAGCTGAGAAATGGGCAGTAGTCTTGTGCTCATCCATACCTCGGTTTGGATTCTCGCTCTGAGCAAATCCCCATCTCCAGAGATAAGGGATGAGGTGGCACACCTGTTGGCGGAGAACAGGGTAGCCATTGTCCCAGTGATACGTCTGGAGCTATTAAGGGGGAACCAAATCACCGGATGAGTTTAACCGCCTGCAGAGCCGCCTCAGTGCCCTGCACCAGATGCCTGCGGATGAAGATAA
The DNA here is from genome assembly GCA_026389735.1 of Chloroflexota bacterium. The sequence goes on from JAPLHH010000197.1 coordinate 709, forward strand.
CTGGGAGACAGCGATTCAGCTTGCCTTCAAACTGCGACAGGGCGGGAAGATGGTCCCTTATACCGATGTGCTCATTGCCTCGGCTGCTATCCTTAACAACTGCACGCTTCTTCACTGTGACAGGCACTTCGATCTGATGGCTGAGAATAGCCGTTTAAATGTGAGAAGCCTTGTTTCGATTGTAAGATAATGGACCATGGCAGGGCCTGCGTCGCTGCCCCCGACCGGAACGGGCTTGAGGTCATTAACGAAGGCCATGTTTCCTTTGGAACACGTAGCCCTGATAAGCAATGGTACCGAATCCCTGTGGTAAATAACAGAAGGTACTACGACGGCTCAGTTTCAGCCATTATGTTAGGTACTTGACAAAATTTCGGACCATATGGTAATCTGAAAAGCAGATAGATAGACGGGGAACGGAGAGACTGATAGGTATGGATTTTGAATGTGAAATATTCAAAACATGCCAAACACCAAATGGAAGACCGTTCAATTACTGACTTAGAAGTGAAGGAATATTTGTTTGGCTCGATGGGATACTCGTTATACAGATAAGAAGGGAGACCCAATTTATAGGGCAAGGTTAAGGAGCGGTAGAGGAATAAAGGTTGTTATAGCCAAAGATGATTCAAACTTTGTTATCACGGTGGCGGATTACTAAGGGGAGGTATAATACATGAAAATTAGGTATGATAGAAAAGCTGATGAACGTGCAGAAGTAGAGATAATTTTGGGTGATAGGGGCATTAAGGTCTATGCCTAAGAAGACATTAGTAGAACATGGGTAAATTCCTTCCCCAGCCATCTGTAAGCGATGATTCTGTAATTATGTCTCGAACTTTAGTAAGCATCTCTCGGTTCTGAGCGTATGTTATCTCTTTGCGATGTTGCAATTGTCCTATCACTATTCCAGGGTGTACACCAATTCTATTTGCGAAACCAACAATTTTGGTCTTGGAATACAAGGGCTGTGTACGAGCAATAAAATTATCTAGTTCCTTCTGTGGAATCAGGTAATCAATTGTAAGTTTATCGGTTTCTATTTCGTAAGCAGACCTATCATCATTCAATCGCCGACTTTCACCCACAAGTTCTGTGTCTATAGAGAATTTGTCATTATTCTTCCCATCCTCATTTCTAATATGAACAAGTTCATGCACTAGAGTGTGCCAAAACCAGTCTATACGGTCAT
>JAPLHH010000109.1 GCA_026389735.1 Chloroflexota bacterium
GGTTATGACCAACTGCTGACGTCCGCCTTTAAGGCTTTCCTCAGTAACTTTAGCTCGAATCACAACCTTGCCTTGCCCACTGGCATAAGCGCTCTTAATACCCTCCCGACCCAGAATAATGCCTCCGGTGGGGAAATCCGGCCCCTTCACAATTTTCATCAACTCATCCACGTCAGCCTCAGGATTATTGATAAGATAATTGATAGCGTCACATACCTCACTTAAGTTGTGAGGTGGTATATTAGTAGCCATACCCACAGCAATACCAGATGAGCCATTCACCAGCAGATTGGGTGATCTGGCTGGTAAAACCGTTGGCTCCTTCAAGCTATCATCAAAATTAGGCATGAAATCAACGGTATCTTTATCAATATCAAGCAGCATTTCCTCGGCAATTTTCTCCAGGCGAGCTTCGGTATAACGCATAGCTGCTGGTGGGTCATCATCCATACTTCCGAAATTACCCTGCCCGTCAACAAGCCTATACCTCATGGAAAAATCCTGCGCCATTCGCACCATGGCCTCATATACCGAGGCATCTCCATGAGGATGATACTTACCCAGAACCTCACCGACTATGCGAGCACTCTTTTTATGGGAACTGGTATGACGGAGGCCCAGCCCATCCATAGCATAAAGTATGCGCCGATGTACCGGTTTCACGCCATCGCGCACATCGGGCAGGGCTCGAGAAACTATGACGCTCATAGCATAGTCAAGGTAGGAGCTCTTCATCTCCTCTTCAATGATAACTGGCTTGACTACTCCAACTTCCATTTAGTCATCTCCTGAAAGATTCGATCGCTTCAGGGGCAATTAACTACTCCCCCATGAACTCTTCTTCTATCATCGTTTCCTCGTCAGGGGGCACTCCCTCAAATATGGAGAAGCCTTCGGGTATGAGTTCACCCTCTTCTAGTTCGACTTCCTCCCCCTCCTCCAAGGCTTCCTCTTCCACAGCCTCGTGTCTAAGCAGAGTATCTTTAACATGCGGTTGAAAACCTTCGACAGCCTTAACTGGAAAAGAAGGTCGCCCAATTTGATTTGGGTGCTGAAATACCTCCCGAATGATCACCCTTGCAGTATCATTATCAATATTCACGATAGCCGCAGTGTACTTATTGCCACCCTCTATCAATCTAGCTAGGCGAAAACCATGAGGCGGCTCAACTAGCCCGAGGTATTCTCCTTGCTCGTTTTCTATGATAAGCTGTTGCCCCCTCACCTTCAAATCAACCTGGTTACCGGCAGCCATCCTGGCTAATACCTCTCCAGGTGCCAGGTTTTGGAGATTTACCACCCCAGCTTTTCCCATTTCGCCGATGAAAAGGTCTGGGGCGACCTCACGGCGTTCCTCTTTTACTTTAACCTTGGAAGCTGGCAACAGAGATAGCCGCTGGAGGTTCTTCTGAGCGATAGCATTATTTGGGTCAAGCTCTAAACCTCGACTGTAGGCCTCTTTGGCTTTGGCAAATTCACCCAATTCCATAAATGCTCTACCTAACCGGTTGTAGGCATCAATATCGGTGGGGAAAAGTTCTAGTATGCTCTGATTGACGGTTACTGCTTCCTGCCACCGACTCTGCATAGCCAAGGAAATAGCTTCTTGGCTCGCTTTCCGTCTCAGTCTGGCTTTATCTTCTTCACGGTCGGGCATTCCTTACCCCCTGTATTACCTCTTCAGTATAACCTTATTATTTTACCGCAGTACTGTGGCAAAAAAAGCGGACAATGTCAAGTATCTCAAGCTGAACCAACAAGAGAGCGTTTAGCAATTCTTTTTGTCATTCTGAGCCCTACGGGCGAAAAATCTCACAGACTCTTCGCTTCGCTCAGAGTGACAGGTTAATAAACACTCTCCCAACAATTATTTTGACAAAAAAGACTGATTATGTTAGCTTACTACCACAGTAAATACAAGCGAAAGCAAGAGGGAGAACTTGTGAGAGCCAAAGTAGAAGAAGTCCTAAACAACATCAGACCGAGTCTTCAAGCCGACGGGGGAGATGTAGAATTAGTTGACGTTAAAGAAGGCATAGTCAGCCTGAGACTTAAGGGGGCCTGCGCCGGTTGCCCAATGTCAGCCATGACCCTGAAGAACGGCATCGAGCGGATACTGAAAGAAGAAATATCCGGTATAAAAGAAGTTGTCGCTGTATAGCGTCAAAGTCAGGCTTGCTCTAACTCAAAAGCCTTATGCAAAGCTTTGAGAGCGTCCGTCACCCTATCCTCAGCAATAATACAGGTTATCCTTATTTCAGAAGTAGTAATTAGCTGGATATTGATACCCTGCTCATGAAGAGCCCGAAACATATTAGCCGCATAGCCCGGCGTATTCACCATCCCGGTGCCAACAACGCTAACTTTGGCTAGTGTCGAATCGCTGACACACTCCTTAGCCCCGATAGACTTGGCTATCGGTTGCACCAGAGACATTGCCTTATCTAAATCACCTCTAGCCACGGTAAAGGTTAAATCAGTAATATTGCTAATACTGGCATTTTGAACAATAGTATCTATACTTACATTTGCTTTAGCTAAGGGTTCGAAGATTGCTGAAGCTATACCCGGTCGGTCAGGAACACCGACCACAGTCACCTTAGCCACATTAAGGTCATGCGCAATACCCCGCACTTTGTTTCTTACTTCCATCGGAATACCTCCATGAATAATAGTACCAGATTTATCACTGAAGCTAGAAGCCACCAGTATCGGCATATTATAAACCTCACCTAGCTCCACGGCCCGGGAATGCATCACTTTGGCACCTAAGGTTGCCAGTTCCAGCATTTCCTCATAGCCGATTCCCTCCAACTTTCGGGCTTCAGGCACAAGGCGAGGGTCAGCAGTAAACACACCTTCAACATCTGTGTAGATCTGACATATCTGAGCCTTTAGCGCAGCAGCCAAAGCTACCGCCGTGGTATCCGAGCCACCTCGACCCAAGGTAGTAATGTCCATATCCTTGGTTATCCCCTGAAACCCAGCTACAATAACAACATTCCCTTTCTCCAGCTCTTCAACAACTCGTTTGGGCTCAACATGCAGAATGCGAGCCTTGCTGTAGGTAGTATCAGTCTCAATGCCTGCCTGAGAACCACTCAAACTCACCGCCTTATGGCCTAAGCTATGCAAGGCCATAGCCAAGAGAGTGCTGGAAACTATCTCGCCAGTGGACAATAAGACATCAAGCTCCCGTTCCTGAGGCTTGGGATTGACTTGCTTAGCTAGCTGAATCAGTTCGTCAGTGGTATCGCCCATGGCTGAGACAACCACAACCACTTCATTTCCCTTATCCTTGGTTTCAACTATGCGCCGAGCCACATTCTTAATCTTCTCGGCATCAGCCACCGAGCTACCGCCATATTTCTGAACTATTAGTGCCATTTTCCCTTCTGCCTATTCTAAACCATCTGGAAAGCGGTTTCTACTTGCCTATATACGTGTCAGTTTAGTCATAATATTATACCCGTCTTCAATAAAAATGCCAGCGCTTTTAGCCTCCGCCTCGGTGAACCTTTTCGCCCCGATTGACGCAAACCCCGAACCCCAGAGCACAAATGGAACCGGCTCATCAGTATGAGTCTGAATTTGTATCGGTGTTGGGTGGTCAGGCAAGACTAAAACTCGAAGTGCATCCAGATTCCAGGAGCGTATCCGGCTGATAACCTCCTTATCCACTCTCTGGACGGCCTCTATCTTATCATCAATCGAACCAGCATGAGCCGCCTCATCCGGTGCTTCAATGTGGATGGCAACCAGATCATACTTCTCCAGCGCCTTTAAAGCCCCAGCCGCTTGGGCTGCGTAATCATTATCCAGGCCATCAGTGACGCCTGGAATATCCAGTACTTCCATCTCCGCCATTCGGGCCAAGCCCCGGAGAAGGTCGACCCCGGATATCATAGCGGCTTCAAGCCCATAGGCTTGCTTAAAGGACGACATCTCAGGTATCCTGCCGCTGCCCCAGAATAACCAGATCATCGTCGCCGGGATATCACCTCGAGCCCGCCGTTCTATATTCACCGGATGCTCTTTGAGCACAGCCTCAGACCTCGCCATAAGTTGTCGTAACAGTTCGCTCCCAGGGCCTTGGGGAAGAAATTCAGCGATGGGCTTATCAGGGATATCGTGCGGCGGAGTACAGGCAGCCAGAAGTGTGTCCTCCCGGCCCTTTATCTTGCATATATGTCGATATCGAACGCCGGTATAGAAATGTATTTCGTCGTTGCCAAGTCTCTCATTTAGAGTAGCGATAAGGGTATGAGCTTCCTCAGTGCTGATGTGCCCCGAGCTATAGCTCCACATCTTGCCGTCACGAACGGCGACCAAATTGCAACGAAAAACGACCTCGTCATCGGCAACAGGAATGCCCATACTCTTAGCTTCAATAGCGCTCCTTCCCCGATAATAGACCTTTGGATCATAGCCAAGCACCGACATACAGGCACAGGCGCTGCTGGGCTCCATTCCCTGCGGCACAGTCCGAACCAGCCCAACAAACCCTTCCCGTGCCATAGCATCCAGATTCGGAATGTGGGCCAGCTCCAGACAAGTTTTGCCACCACGCTCCGGCAGTGCCCAGCCGGCAGCACCATCAATTATAAGAACGCAATACTTCATTTACCCCAGTTTCAGAGTCGTTTATTAAATATTAACATGTCATTCTGACTATCTTTTTGTCATTCTGAGCGAAGCGAAGAATCCAGACCCTTCACTTCGTTCAGGGTAACAGAATAGACACCCATAGTTTACAATTCTTGCCCTAAAAGTTAAAGCCGCTTATAATAAGCAGTGGCGGGGCGTAGCGCAGCCTGGTAGCGCGCAGCGTTCGGGACGCTGAGGTCGGAGGTTCGAGTCCTCTCGCCCCGACCAGTTCACCTTATCTCCCGCTTGGCCTCTTCCCACAAGACGTTTTGCTCATCGAAAGACAGGCTGCCGAAGCTGACACCGCGATTGCGACAAGCTTCTTCCATATAAGCGAAACGACGGCAAAAACGTTGGTTAGCCGAGCGGAGCGCCATCTCCAAATCTACGTCCAACCTGCGCGCAACATTGGCTAGAGTGAAAAGCAAATCGCCGAACTCTTTGGCTCTCTCCCGCTGATCGGGAGCCTGTTTAATCTCATCCACCTCCTCAGCCAGCTTATCTATGATTTCCTCCACCTCTTCCCAGTCAAAGCCTACCCCAGCCACTCGTCGCTGAATCGACTGGCTGTAGGCCAGAGCTGGCATCTGCTCAGGTACACCAGACAAAAGCGATTCGCCCTCCTGCCGCTCCTCCTGCTTCAAAGCTTCCCAGTTTACCTCCACCTCTCCGGCATCCTTTACTTCACGACCACTAAAGACATGGGGATGACGATGAATCAGCTTGCTGCTAATACCAAGGACTACATCATCGATGTCGAATTGCCCAGCCTCGGCGGCAATTTGGGCATGAAGCATAATCTGAAGTAGAAGGTCACCTAGCTCCTCGCAGAGCTTCTGCGGAGTCCCCTCCTCCAGAGCTTGCAAAACCTCGTAGCACTCTTCAATCAAGTACGGTTTTAACGAGGTGTGGGTCTGCTTCCTGTCCCAGGGACAACCTTCCGGACTACGCAGCTTGGCAATAATCTGCCGCAACTTAGCAAAGCCGCCTGGACCTGCTTCGTCAGGCAAAATATAAACTCCACACAAAGTCAGCCTATTTAGAAAGAATTATAGTCAGGACAGTTCTCAATTAGCAACTTCTAGCAAATAATAAGCCCCCTGAAAGGCTTCGTTTCTTGGGGGCTGGCTTATGAAGATAAACCAAAAGCAATCTCTACCTTCGCATGCCCATAAACATTAACACAAAGTAGAAAAGCTGAGCTACTGCCTGGAGCATAGCGGCTACATAGGTCAGGGCAGCAGCAGATAGAACAGCGCTGGCACCATTGTATTCCTGAGTCGACACCATTCCGGTGCTGCGCAGCATTTGCCTAGCCCGATTGCTGGCATCATACTCTACAGGCAGAGTAACCAAGCTGAAGAGCACGGCCATGGCAAACAGAATAATGCCTGCCAGGACAACCATAGGGGCAAATTCACTATCCCTGCTAAATAAATAGATAATGAAGCCTAGAATCACAAAGATGAAGCCGAGATTACTGCCCAAGCTAGCCGCCGGCACTAGCGAGGTGCGAAACCTGAGAAAGGCATAGCCAGCCTTGTCCTGAACTGCATGCCCTACCTCGTGAGCCACAATTCCCAAAGCGGCGACAGATGGTGTATTAGCCACGGCTGGGGAGAGGCGAAGCACTTTTTTACTTGGGTCGTAGTGGTCACCCAGCCTGCTTTTCACCCCCTCAACTCTGACATTATTCAAGCCATTAGTCCGTAGCAGAATTTCCGCTGCCTCAACACCAGTGACGTGTTGAGAGTTAGCTACCTTGGAATACTTTTTGAAGGCTGAATTCACCTTTACCTGGGCGTAAATCATGAAGATAAAGGGTGGCAGCATAATGAGAAACCACATCGGGTCAAAGAAAAACATCTTCTACATCTCTCCTACGTAAATTATAATTTTAGCCAAAACAGAAATTAAAGTCAAAACAGATTGCTGCCAATGAAATCCCGTTGTCCTCGCACAAACTCCTCTGCTGACATTTCCCGCTTCCCCTCCAATTGGACCCTGAGCAGCCCTAGAACTCCATCTCCAGTTTCAACCCCAACTGTCGCCGGCGCTGATGGAGACAAGGCTATCACCTTACCAGGTTCTCCAGACTTCTCGCCATATAGCGGCACGACCTTATCAAGCTTCAACCGCTTACCGCGCCACCAGGCATAGCAGCCCGGCCAGGGGTCAAAGGCTCTGACTCGTCGCCATAAGTCTAGAGCTGGAAGTCGCCAGTCCATCTCCCCATCGTCTTTAGTTATGACTTTACTATAACTGGCCCGGCTTTCCTCCTGAGGCTGTGCCTGAATTCGCCCATCAATCCACAAAGGCAACGTCTCCATGAGTAACTGAGCGCCAGTTTGAGCCAGCTTAATAGTAAGTGAACCAGTAGTATCATCAGCAGATATGGAGACTTCCCTCTGGCTCAAAATAGGGCCGCTGTCCAAACCAACGTCCAGCAACATAATGGTGACCCCCGTAATTTCATCCCCTTGTAAAATGGCCGTGGCTATCGGTGAGGCACCTCGATATCGAGGGAGAAGAGAGGGATGAACATTAAGGCAACCAAACTTTGGTAAAGCCAACACCTCCGGCGGCAGAATCTGCCCAAAAGCTGCCACCACCATCAGGTCAGGAGCAAAACTAGCCAACTTCTCAACTGTGCCAGCGACTTTCAAGCTATCTGGCTGAACCACCTCAAGCCCCTGAGATAACGCCAGTTGCTTTACAGGAGAGAAAGCAACGCTCTGCCCCCGGCCGGCCTTCTTATCAGGTTGAGTATATGCAGCGACTACCTGGTAAGAGCTACGAAGTAACGCCGCCAAACTGGGAACAGCAAATTCCGGAGTCCCCATAAAAATGATGCGAGTTGTCACAAATAAATTTTACCAACTTTCTCTATTATGTCAAAAACCCCCTTGACACCCCAAGAGAACGCCGTGCTATTCTACTAAAAGTGGGTTTGTGGGGTAGCTCTGGTTCATTCCTTCCAGTCTATCACTCAATTATTAATTTTGAAAGGTTTTTTCACCGGGATAGGGGATTATTTTTTCTAGCGGCAGGATAAATTGCCACAAAAAATCTGGGAAGCAGCTCTGGGAGAACTCCAACTTCAAGTTAACAAGCCAAACTATGATACTTGGCTTAAGGACACCCTCGGTATAAGTTATAAAGAAGACGTCTTTGTTATCGGTGTCCCTAACGTCTTCATCGCTGAATGGTTAAGAAGTCGCCTCTATTCCTTAATCAAGAGGACTTTAACCAGTATTACTGGCAAGACCGTTGACGTCCAATTTGCAATTCGGCCCACCAGTCCAGGTATCCACCTAAACCCCGCCTACCAAGCTGACGGTGGGACAAGCTCGAAGCTGAAGGAGCCAACAGCAGCAACAAGGCTCAATCCAAAGTACACTTTTGATACCTTCGTAGTCGGTGAATACAACCGGTTAGCTTACGCATCAGCTTTAGAGATTTCTGAAGAGCCCGGACGTAGATACAATCCACTTTTTATCTACGGTGACACCGGCACAGGCAAAACACATCTACTGCATGCCATAGGACACATAGTCAAGGCTAAAGGTCTTAACATACTTGTAGCTAGCGCTGAGCAGTTTACCAACCAGTTTATAACCGCCCTCAAGAACAATAGGATTGATGACTTTCACCGCAAGTTCAGGAGCACTGACTTCTTGCTACTCGATGATGTCCAATTCCTAAGTGGCAAAGCACAGACCCAAGAATGCCTGGTACACATTTTCAACGACCTCTATGAAAATAACTGCCAAATTGTAGTTACATGCGATCGCCCTCCCAAAGCTATATCCTCGGTCACCAAGAAATTGAGATCCCGGCTTGAATGGGGGCTTGTTGCTGATTTGGGACTACCAGATTTGGAAACACGCCTAGCCATCCTCAAAGTTAAGGCGAAGCAGCTAAACATGTCAATTCCACCGGAAGTCCTGCGGTTTCTAGCAACGCAGTTTCAGCACAATATTCGGGAATTAGAAGGCGCCTTAAATAGAGTGCTCACCTACTCAAGGCTGAGCGGCGGAAAGCTAGATATGCACTTAACCACGCAGGCACTGGCAGACATAATGCCAAAAGACAGTAAGCAAGAAACCATACTTACACCAAAGCTCATAATGGCCACTGTGGCTAACTACTACGGTATTAACCTTGAAGGGCTAACAGATAAACGGAGAGATAAGAAAACCGCTTTAGCCCGTCAGGTCACCATGTACCTGCTACGCGAGCACAACCACTGCGGCCTGGCCGAAATCGGCAAAATATTGGGAGGCCGAGACCACACAACTGTACTTTACGGCTGCGAAAAAATCACTGCAGAAATAGACGTTAATCCCCAGCTTCACAACTCAATCGAAGAGATTCGCCAGAAGTTGAGCCCCCAAAAAACCTCATCCTCATCTTGATTTAGGCGCTTGTGGAAAGACAGCGCAAGATAGTGGATAATTCTACTAATTCTGTTGATAAACACCACAGATTGCAATATCACTGCTTTCCGTTCATAATACACACTCATCCACATACTCATATAGCTTAACTATTATTAGTAATTATCTACTAACCCTATTTAAAAAGGATATTATAAGGATATTGATTTGATAAATAGAGTTGAGGTTATGATAAGTAGTGGCAATGGTGGGGATGGTATAGTTGGTTTCCGTCACGAGAAGTTTGTACCGCTTGGTGGTCCTGATGGTGGAGATGGTGGTGATGGAGGAAGTGTCCACATTACTGCTGATAGAAGTGCTACCACCCTGGATTACTTTCGACGTAAAAGGCGTTTTAAGGCGGTATCCGGGAAGAGTGGAGGGAAGCAGAAGAAACACGGTGCAAAGGGTGATGACCTTGTAATCAAGGTGCCTTTAGGAACCATGGTATTTCTTAAGGAAGATGAGCAAGAAGTGCTGCTGGCTGATTTGAGTCAGCAAGGACAAAAAGTTCTGGTGGCTAAAGGGGGTAGCGGCGGGTTGGGAAATGTCCATTTTGCTACGTCTAGGAACCAGGCTCCCAAAATAGCTACTAAGGGTGAGCCTGGCGGAGAACATCGTATTGTCCTTGATCTTAAACTTATTGCTGATGTGGGTATTATCGGCTATCCCAACGTAGGTAAATCCACCCTTTTGGCAGCCGTGTCTAAAGCCAAGCCGAAAATAGCTGATTACCCTTTCACCACCCGTGAGCCAGCTCTAGGTGTGGTTGAGGTGGGGATGAAGGCATTTGTTTTGGCGGAGATTCCCGGGCTTGTGGATGGTGCTCATCTGGGCAGGGGGCTGGGGCATGAATTCCTGCGCCATGCTGAGAGGACTAGGGTTTTGCTTCATGTGCTCGATGGTAGGTCTCCATCTATAATTGATGATATGAACAACCTGAACAGGGAGCTGGCTTTATATAAGCCAGAGATGGCTCAAAAGCCTCAGGTTGTGGTGGTGAACAAAGTAGATTTGCCGGAGGTTCAAGCTCGGTTGCCGGAGATTAGGCAGCTCTTCAGCTCTCTGGGAATAAAGGCATTCTTTATATCAGCAATTACCAAGCAAGGTGTGTCTGAGCTTATATCAGAGATAGCTAAAATCTTGGAGGAGGTTCAGGAGAAGGGCACCGGCTCAGAGGTGCCGATGGCTGTTTTTCGACCTAAGCCCAAGGTTAGGCGGGGTAAATGGATATAGGTGTATTAGGCGGCACTTTTGACCCCATACATTCGGGGCATCTCATTATAGCTGAAGAAGCTAGGCTAAAGCTCAGGCTTGCCAGAGTTCTCTTTGTTCCCGCAGGACAGCCGTGGCTTAAGACAGGCAGAACAATTAGTCCAGCAGCTCACCGTGTAGAGATGGTGAAGTGGGCGATTGCTACCAACCCTCATTTTGAGCTTTCGACTGTTGAGGTAGACCGCCCCGGGACTTCTTACAGCGTGGAGACCATAGCTATTCTGCAGCAGCAAATGGGTGCCGAGGCAACGATTTTCTTCTTAGTCGGCTGGGATAGCTTGGCTGAGCTTCTTCAATGGAAGGAGCCGGCCAAATTGATTCAGCTCTGTAAGTTGGTGACGGTTACCAGACCAGGTTTCAGCCGCCCAGACTTAAAGACTCTGGAAGCATCAGTTCCCGGCGTAACTCAGAGTGTGATATGGCTCGATATACCGCCAGTTGACATCAGTTCTTCGGACATACGAAAGAGAGTAGCTCAGGGGTTATCTATTCACGGCCTTGTGCCTGAAGGGGTAGAGAGTTATATAAAAGAACAGAAGCTATACCGGCAACGGAAATAAAATCTGACAGGCTAGATATCCAGGTTTCTGACACTTTTGGCGTGAGCCTGAATGAAGGATTTTCGGGGTGGGACTTCACTGCCCATAAGCATATGAAATACCCTGTCGGCCGCCATGGCGTCTTCGATTTCCACCTTGAGCAGAGTTCGCGATGCCGGGTTCATAGTGGTGTCCCATAGCTGCTCGGCGCTCATTTCTCCCAGTCCCTTATAGCGCTGAATCTCCGATTTGTTGCCTTTAAGCTCCTTAAGCTTGGCTTCCTTTTCTTTCTCTGAGTAAATCCAAAATAGTTGCTTACCCGCTTGAATACGATAGAGAGGCGGCTGAGCGATGAACAGATGTCCTTGGCTTATTAGCTCTGTCATGTTGCGGTAGAAGAAGGTGAGAAGCAGTGTTCGGATGTGGGAGCCATCGACATCGGCATCAGTCATAATGATTATGCGGTGGTAGCGTAGTCTGGAAAAGTCGAGTTGGTCACCGAAGCCGGCTCCTACTGCGGTGATAATGGCCCGGATTTCTTCATGTTCCAGAATCTTATCTTTAGGAGCCTTTTCCACATTAAGGATTTTACCTCGCAGCGGTAAAATGGCTTGGAAACGGCGGTCCCGACCCTGCTTAGCTGAACCCCCGGCAGAGTCACCTTCAACCATGAAAAGTTCACACTCGCGAGGGTCGGTCTCTGAGCAGCCGGCTAACTTTCCGGGCAGAGTGCCGGCGTCTAAGCTGCTTTTCTTGAAGATAAGGTCGCGAGCCTTTCGAGCTGCCTCTCTAGCTTTAGCCGAGATTAGGCACTTATCTATGATTAATTTTGCGTCATCGGGGTGCTGCTCCAGATACAGCGAAAGGCCATCAGCTACTACGGCTTCGACCTGTGTTTTTATTTCAGGATTACCTAATTTGGCTTTGGTTTGCCCTTCAAACTGGGGTTCAACAAGCTTGACACTGATGACGGACGTCAGCCCGTCACGAACGTCATCACCTATCAGATTGGGGTCGGAATCCTTTAACAGCTTGTTCTTTCGAGCATAGTCATTCAGGACGCGGGTTAGCGCTGAGCGGAACCCGGTAAGATGGCTGCCTCCGTCTATTGTATTGACGCAGTTGGCAAAGCTAAGCGTAGATTCGGTAAAGCCATCGTTGTATTGCAGGGCTACTTCTACAATGGTGCTGTTCATTGTGCCGGATATGTAGACGGGCTGGCGATGGAGGACTTGCCGGTTTTTATTGAACCGGCTGACAAGGCTAGCTATGCCACCTTCAAAGAGGAACGTTGCCTCTTGGTCAGTTCTCTCATCTTTGAAGCTTATTTCCAGGTTCTTGTTCAAAAAAGCTAGCTCTTTGAGGCGCTCGCGGATTGTATTGAAATCGTAATTAATCTCACTGAAGATTTCGGTGTCAGCCAGGAAAGTGATGGTAGTTCCCGTTTTTTCGGTATCACCGATGGCTTCCAGATCGCAGGTAGGAGTGCCACGTTCATATTTCTGGCGGTAGATCTTACCCTGGCGTTTGACCTCGGCATTGAGCCAGGAGGACAGGGCATTTACTACTGAAGCACCAACACCGTGCAACCCGCTGGACACTGTGTAGGTGCGGCCGCCGAATTTAGCTCCAGCGTGGAGCCGGGTCATAACTGCTTCGAGGGCTGAGGTATTGGTTGCCGGGTGGATTTCCACCGGTATACCTCGGCCGTTATCTTTAACTGTTACTGCGTTATCCTTATGAATTATTATTTCGCATTGGTCGCAGTAGCCGGCCATTGCCTCGTCTATGCTGTTATAGACTATCTCATAGACCAGGTGGTGCAGCCCGTGTTCGTCGGTACTGCCAATGTACATGCCCGGGCGGCGTCGCACCGCCTCGAGGCCATCCAGAATACGGATATCCTCTGCAGTGTAGTTTTCGAATGTATTATTGTTTGTATTGTTGTTAGCTTGCTGCGGCATGACTACTGAATCCTAACTAGAACGGAAATACTCACAAGTAATTCTGGAATTGGTATATTGGGGATTTAGAAATAATTTGTCAATACTACATTTAGTGCCTGCAAAGTCAAGTTGCACAAGAAATTGCATTACATTAATTTTATCACATCTTCTCGGAAACTTAAAGCCCGAGATGATACACTACCCGAATTGTCAACATATTGACTTTATTCTATACTTGTGTTATATTGCTGTTTTGCGTCTACTAGCCATTAGTCTGGGTTTGGAAGACCTGAGTAAGCCGGCTGGTTGAACCGGGACGCAAACCTGATTCGGGAAGTAAACCGGTATGCAACTAGGTGGCTTTTTAATTGTTTAGAAGAAGGAATAAGTGAAATGCCGACAGTCAATCAATTAGTTCGAAAAGGGCGGCGGAAAACTGGTAAGCGAACCAAAGCTCCAGCGCTGGGTATTACTTACAACGCCCTGAAGAATGTGGTTCGGCGAGGTCAGAACTCGCCACAGAAGCGCGGGGTTTGCGTTCAAGTCAAAACTATGACCCCTAAGAAGCCCAATTCCGCCTTGCGTAAAATCGCCCGCGTGCGGTTGACCAACGGTATTGAAGTCACCGCTTATATACCTGGCGAAGGCCATAATTTGCAGGAGCACTCTGTGGTGCTTATCCGTGGTGGCAGGGTGAAGGATTTGCCCGGGGTTCGATATCATATTATTCGGGGTGCTCTGGATACTGCCGGCGTGGAGAATCGCCAGCAGGGGCGTAGCAAATATGGGGCTAAGCGAGGCAAAACAGTCAGGGTTGCGGGGGAGGAATAAATGCCAAGGCGAATTAGAGTACCGAAAAGACAAACACCTCCTGACCCAAAATACGGAAACGTTACTGTGGCTATACTCATCAAAAAAATAATGTTGGGTGGGAGGAAGGCCACAGCCGAGCGGATTGTTTATGATGCTATGGATTTGGTTAATAAGAAATTAAGTACAGAACCTCTGGCGGTTCTTGACCAGGCACTTAAAAATGCTACTCCCGCACTTCAAGTAAAATCTCGGCGTGTCGGTGGTGCTACTTATCAGGTGCCAGTTGAGCTTGAAGCCGCACGCGGGCTATCTCTGGCTATGCGCTGGCTGATCAGCTACGCTAAAGCCCGTAGTGGTAAATCTATGGCGGAGAAATTAGCAGCGGAGATTGTAGATGCCTCTCAAGGGCAGGGGGCAACTATCAAGAAACG
Organism: Chloroflexota bacterium; assembly: GCA_026389735.1. Next base: position 14,091 of record JAPLHH010000109.1, read on the forward strand.
TCAAGATACTCATAAGATGGCCGAGGCAAATAAAGCTTTTGCTCATTATCGATGGTAACTACAGCAGGAATTAAGTCCCAACAGCCCAAAAAAGCGGTTGGTATAGGAAACAATGTCATGACCCGGACTTTTCCTTTAGACAAGGTGCGGAACATAGGCATCATTGCCCACATTGATGCTGGCAAGACAACTGTTACTGAGAGGATTTTGTTTTATACAGGCCGCACCTACAAGGTTGGTGCGGTGGATGAAGGGACGGCGGTGATGGATTGGATGGAACAGGAGCGGGAACGCGGGATTACTATCACCGCTGCAGCTACGACTTGTCGTTGGCAGGAACACCGCATAAATATCATTGACACGCCGGGGCATGTCGATTTTACTGCTGAAGTCGAGCGCAGCCTTCGGGTCCTGGATGGTGGGGTGGTGGTGCTCGATGCTGTGGCCGGGGTTGAAGCCCAGTCGGAGACAGTATGGCGGCAGGCGGATAGATATCGTGTACCCAGGATTTGCTTGATCAACAAGATGGACAGGGTTGGTGCTGATTTCTATCACACTGTGAATATGATTGAGGAACGGCTGCGAGCTAAAGCTATACCGATACAGTTGCCCTGGGGTAGGGAAAATCAGTTTAAGGGGCTAATAGATTTAGTAGACAAGAAAGCCTGGTTGTTTTCGGACGACGTTAATGTTCCGCCGGCGGAGTCGCCGATTCCGGAAGAAGAGAGAGAAGAGGCGGCCAGACGTAGACAATCATTGATTGAGAGACTAGCCGAGAATGATGACCATTTGATGTTACTTTATGTTGAAGGTGGAGAAATTCAAAGCGGTCAGATTAAGGCTGCCATAAGAAGATTAACTTTGGCTAATCGGATAGTGCCCGTACTTTGCGGCACTGCGTTGAGGAATAAGGGAATACAGCCCCTGCTCGATGCAGTTGTTGATTATCTGCCTTCGCCATTGGACGTACCGCCGCTAAGTGTTATCGATTTGCAAACTGGTGAGGCGGATGTTCGGCAGGCCAGCGATGACGCTCCATTTTCATCTTTGGCTTTTAAGGTGGTCGCTGACCCCTTTATGGGTAGATTGGTTTATTTTCGCGTTTATTCAGGCAAAGTCAAAGCGGGAATGCAAATCCTCAATT
>JAPLHH010000148.1 GCA_026389735.1 Chloroflexota bacterium
ACGGCAAGATATTCATCGCCATCATAACGATTTTCTTCGGGTTTGCAGCGCTGAATCTGCTCCCATTCCGCCTTCCGACATTCAGCCCTATCAAGCGAAAACTGCCCACGGGACTGTTAGGAGCCTCAATTTTCGGCCTAGCTATCGGTGGTGGCAGCACGGCCTATACCATGGCCTGCTGTGGCCCAATGATGCTACCGGTAGTACTGGGATTGTCTATTTTAAAAGGACAAGGGGGATGGGGCGCCTTAATACTCGCCATGTTTGCCATTGGGTACAGCCTGCCTATGGTCGCAGCTATATTAGGCATAGGACTTGGCAAATTGACCGGAATTGCCAGTAAGATCGCAGGACCTATTCGCATAGTGTCCGGCATCTTGCTGCTCGGTGCAGGCGCCTGGCTATTGTTAACACTGTAAAATTGTTCAAGCGCAACTGAATTTACAAAGAAATGAGGATTAGAGATTTATGAGCGAAAAAATTATCATCTACGAATCTGCAATGTGTTGTTCCAGTGGAGTCTGTGGCCCCAGCCCTGACCAAGCTTTGCTTGATTTACAGGACACACTTGAAAAAATAAAGAACTTGGGTTCTGAAGTTGAGCGTTATAGTATCACGCAAAGCCCCAAGAAGTTCAGGGAAAATCCGCAGGTGATTAGGCTGATTCAAGAACAACAATTGAAAGCCTTGCCAATCACTACCTTTAACGGGAACGTCGTGAAATCTGGCAGTTATCCCACATTAGAGGAACTAAAAAATTTCTTAAAAGACGGCGTCGATCCTAGCGCCGTTCTTGCTGAGGAGATGACTTCAGATCAGGGCTGTTGCTCCGGACAAGATTTCTGCGATATCCGTTGTTCGCCTAATTACAGAGATGACATACACAGTGATTTGGAAAGTGATTGCTGTTGATAGCGACTTGCTCTCAATAAACTCCATTTACTGATGACGCTGAAATGGATAGAATTACCAAAGCTCGGTTCAGGGAAGTGATCGATATGATGCAGGATATCAATCAGACTACTTTCAGTTTTGTCATGTACCCTGAAAGCACCCCTATAGAAGAAGCCAGCCGGGCAATGGCAGACTTGGCAACCATCAACATCCGGACAAGCTTAATAGTGGCCAATCTTGTCTTGCCAGGCTCTATTTTAACTAACAACTACCTGAAACAAAGGAGTACAATGCAAGATAAATATCTGAAGGAAATGTACAAACGGTTCTCTGCACTAATTGTACAGCTTCCGCTTATGGCTGATGATTTAATCGGCAAAGAAAAATTAAAGCAAGCCGGATTCATGCTTTATGGAAAGTAATGAAACCTAACCGAATTCACAACCAAGGCGTATGCACTATGAATAAAAGAACGATAGGTGCAATATTCTTATTGATTCTGATAGCAATGCTGAGTGTTCTGCAAGCCTGTGCTGAGGCTAAACCAAGCTTCGAAGTATTGTCCCTGGACATCACGCCGCCAAAGATTACCACCGGTGAGAAAGCTACCGTTGAGGTTCAGATAAGAAACAGCAATGCCAAAATGGATATGTACAACGTGCCTTTGATGGTTAACGGAGTGGCAGATGATAGGAAGAGCGTTATGCTGACTCCCGGGGCAACAGAGTTAATAACCTTCGTGCTTACCAGAAGCCAGGCTGGAACCTACAGAATTTCAGTTGGAAATAAGGAATCAACCCTGGTGGTCGAAAAGTCTTTACCTCCCGATTTTCGTCTTTCCAACCTGGAGAGCAACCCGACTGAGGTTAGCACCGGGGATAATGTAATTGTCACTGCCAAAATAGCCAATGTCGGCGGCACTCAGGGCAGCTACACTGCTGAGTTAAAGGTAGACGGTGTCACTAACCAAACAGAGAAAATCATTATACCTGCCGGGACTGATTATATGCTGGTCTTCAAAGTATCCAGAGATTTACCCGGCACTTATACGGTTGCCCTCGGTGACCTTACCTGCCAGTTTGTGGTAAAGGAACCGCCCAGACCAGTAGTCATTAATCCTCCATGTCCTCCCTCTGACGCCGGCTCCTGTGGCCCTGGAGGCTGAGGGTAGCAGCATCGCTGCCCAGTTCGGGCAGCAGGCAGCTAAAAAAAGACATTACAATTACTAATTTTATTTAAATAGGAGGCCAGAAAATGAAAAAAGAAGAGGTCAGGAAAGTTGTCAGAGAGGGCTATGCCCAAGTTGCTAAAAGTGGCAGTTCTTGCTGCGCACCACAGAATCCGTGCTGCGGCACAACCAATATAGCCACGGATATAAGCAAGAAGATAGGCTACACTGATGAGGACATACAGTCGGTTCCAGAAGGCGCCAATCTAGGCCTTGGCTGTGGCAATCCGGTAGCTCTGGCTTCTTTGAAAGAAGGTGAGGTCGTCCTCGACCTTGGCGCAGGCGCTGGTTTTGATTGTTTCCTGGCGGCTAACAGGGTCGGCAAAACCGGCAAGGTTATCGGCGTCGATATGACACCAGAGATGGTTGAAAAAGCCCGAGAAAATGCCCACAAAGACGACTACAAAAATGTAGAGTTCAGGCTGGGCGAAATCGAAAACCTGCCCGTGGCTGATAATCATGTGGACACAATAATCTCGAACTGCGTTATCAACCTATCGCCGGATAAAGAGAGAGTCTTCCAAGAGGCATTCAGGGTATTGAAACCTGGCGGCAGGTTGATGGTTTCCGACATGGTCTTGGTGAGAGAACTCCCAGATTCGATAAAGAACTCTGTGGCAGCTTATATCGGCTGTCTGGCCGGTGCCACAATGAAGGATAAATATATAGAGGTCATCAAGGCTGCAGGTTTTAAACAGGTAAGCATAATCGATGAAACGTCTTTTCCGACTGATTATGCGCCTAACGACCCCATAATAGAGACGCTGGTCAACGATTCCGGCATTCCGTGGGCAGATTTGAAAAAGCTTGGCAGCTCAATCAGAAGCGTAAAGATTCATGCGGTAAAGTCAGGCAAATGACCAACTCACCACAGCGGACTGGAATCGCCAATCTGCCGTTGCATTACGGCAAGGCGCCGCGATGGCTCTTCGACCGCATGACCAAGCTGGCCCGGGAAATCACCATCGCTATCACCACTGAGTTCGGCCCTGAGGAGATGCTCCATCGCCTGTCAGACCCTTTCTGGTTCCAAGCCTTCGGTTGCGTCCTAGGTTATGACTGGCATTCCAGCGGCGTCACCACCACCGTCTGCGGCGCCCTCAAAGAAGGGATTAAAGGGCTGGAAACCGACCTAGGTCTGTTCGTCGCCGGCGGCAAGGGCAAAACATCACGGAAAACCCCAACCGAAATAGAAGGCGTCGGGCATCTCCTGAAATCAGACACTTCGTCCCTGGTCTATGCCAGCCGTATGGCAGCCAAGGTTGATAACTCAGCCCTCCAAGATGGCTATCAGCTCTACCACCATACCTTCCTCTTTACCAAGAACGGCTCATGGTCGGTGGTTCAGCAAGGTATGAACGAAGGCAACCACTACGCCCGCCGTTATCACTGGCTAGGTGAAAAGGTGACCGACTTCGTCTGCGAGCCTCATTCTGCTATCTGTTCCCAGGCAAGAGGCGAAGCCTTGAACTTGGTGGCCGCTGAGAGCGAACTGGCACGGGACACCATCACCCACATCGCCACTGAGGAAAAACCAGAGGAGATTGTCAGCCAGTTAAAAAAGCTCAAGACCTTAGACCTGCCATCTCGCCATCACCTCAGCCTTGTGGATATCCATCCCGACCGCCTACATAAGACACTTCTTATCACCTATGAGCATCAACCGGACAACTTTGAAAACCTGCTGAGCCTGGAGGGCGTAGGCCCGAAAACTCTCCGCGCCCTCGGCTTGATCTCAGAGCTTATTTATGACGTGCCAATCAGCCTGCGAGACCCTGCCCGCTACAGCTTCGCCCATGGCGGCAAAGACGGTCACCCCTATCCTGTAGACAGGAAAACTTATGATAAGAGCATCGAAATGCTCCACCAGGCCCTGGAAAGGGCTAAAGTTGGCGACAAGGAGAAAATAGCCGCCCTCAGACGATTAAGAGCCTGGCTATAAACACGCTGTCTAAACTGAGCTGCCCTTCGTGCCTAGCTCTGTCTTCGGCTTGGGTGGCGTGCACAGGAGGATAGCCACAAAACCGATGGCCGCCACCATCCATGAGATAACCATAATCGTGAAATAGCTGCCTTGCAGGTCGTAAAGAAACCCGGCGAGAGGCGCAACCAAGGCCTGAAACGACAGCACAATAGGCGATTCCAGCCCGCTAATGCCGGCAAAAGCCATAGAACCCCAGTAATTACCGATAATAGTAGGCACACAGACATAGGCTACCCCAAAGCCAAAGCCAGCCAGCAACGGATAGAGATAAGCCGTCCACATAGCCTCAGGCGAAACAAACCAGAACAGAATCCCTCCCAGCAGGATGCAAAAGGCGCCAAAGGCAAGGAGGAAGCGTGGCTCAATTATGTCGCCTACGGCGGCGATGGTAAAACGCCCCACAATGCTCAACCCGATAGCCAGGCTGTAAAAGAAGGCCGCCATGGCTGGGTCAAACCCCCTGTCCTGCAGATGAAGAGGCCCCTGGCTGACAATTACCTGCCAGAGAAAGAAACAGCACACCACAGCACCGACTAGAAGCCACAGCGCCGGCGTCTTTAGAGCATCGCGCAAAGTCCAATCAACCGGGGTGCGATAAGTTCGGGCTGCTCGGCTGCTACCGCTTGCCGCTGCCTCCACCTCATGTGAAGCCATCCCATCAGGATGTTGGCCCACATCAGCCGGCTGGTTACGCACTGCCAGTATAGCCACGACTACCCCAATTACTGAAGCTACAGCGATAATAAACCAGCCAATGCGCCAGTTCCCACCGGCAGCCTGAACCGCCTCACTTATGATTTGAGGTGCCAGAAAACCACCGATAGCTCCACCCCCCAGCACCAAGCCCATAGCCAGCGCCCGGCGGACACTAAACCAGGAGATAACCAACATCTGGACAGGAATCATCGAGGCAAGCGCTACCCCCAAGCCAACAAAAAGCGACAAAACGAGGTACATTGAATAGATGTGGCCCACCAAGCCCATCAGAATGGTAGCTATGGTCACAATGGTTCCGCCGGTAGCCAGAGTAACACGTGCTCCAAAACGTCCAATCATCCAGGCAGCCAGCGGGCCGGTGAGCCCAAAGAGCATCATTAAGGCAGTGGAGCCGAACATGATTTCCCCCCTCGACCATCCCATCTCCTCAATCATAAAGGGATAGAGCACCGCTGGGCTGTAAAAGGCAAACCCAATTGGAATGGTATAGACAACCCAGAGGAAAAATAACATCCACCACCCATAAAAACCTTTTGTCTGAGTTCCAGTTGCCATAACCTAGCGTACCTTTCCAGCTTTAAGAAGCGCACAAAGCACAAGCCATCTATTATAGCACTGTGCACCACAACTTAAGGAATTTTTGAATTTTGATAGCGTTCACACTGTCATTGCGAGGGGTGTAAGCCCCAAAGCAATCCCAGAGATTGCCACGCTTCGCTCGCAATGACGATTGGAGTATTGCTAAACAAATTAGAATATTGTAATTTTTAAATTTGCTTAGGATCTGAATATCGTAATTTCGGATTTCGTAGTCATTGAGAGAACTAGCCACGCCACTGCAGCGGCAACCCACTGAACGAATTCAGCCTCTCTCTCAGTGCTTTGAGGTTTACTACATCTTCCCTGTTATATTCCAGAAGGAGAGCAAGGGCGCTTTGGTTACCCCCCTTCAAGTAGCTCCACCATAGCTGCACCGCTTCATATCCGTTAACACCTTGTAGCCGCCGGGGAATGCCTAACTGTCGCTCAACTGCTTTGAAACCACCATACAAGTTACACCTCCAGCAGTCATACATCAGGTCACGATGATAGTATTCTGCGGCAAGGTCTATGCCAAGAGAATTAGAAATGAAGCGAAGGTCGAATCTCGCGCCGTTATAGGTGTAGATTGTTTTTACATCTCTAAGAGCTGTAATGAGGTTGCCCCTGGTCACTTCTTCGCCGACTAACTGAATTAGCTCATTGTTTCTGCCATCGCAACGGAGGACGCCGATTACAGTGATATAATCAAAAAATTGAGATAAACCGGTGGTCTCTATATCGAGATAGGCATCAGCCGACCGTCTCATAGCTTATGCTTCCGCCTTCCTTTAAATCCAATCATAGCATACACCAGTGACAACATATTGTCACTAAAACCAATCCCTTTAAAAAAGTATAGCATATCGACCATACTTTTAGGATATTTCAGTCAATATTCGGCAGTCTCTTTTTTCACACTTGAGACGATAAGTGGTAGAATTATCGGGTTTATGCAAACTCAACAAACTGGGACAGGGATGGACAGGGCACCAGGTCGGCAAGCCGCTTTGCTGGTGACTACAGTGGGTGCCTTCCTCACCCCATTCATGGGCTCTGCCATAGCCATAGGACTGCCGTCAATTGGGGACGAACTGGCAATGGACGCTATTTTGCTGGGCTGGGTGGCCACAGCATTCCTCCTGGCAGCAGCCATGTTCTCCGTGCCCCTGGGCAGGTTAGCCGACATATATGGAAGAAAGAGGATTTTCACCTACGGTATGATTACCTACACTGCTGCCTCAGCTCTTTCGGCAATTTCAACCTCTGGGACCATGCTTATCTCTTTTCGGGTCTTGCAAGGAATAGGTGGAGCGATGGTTTTCAGCACCGCCGTAGCTATTCTAATCTCAGTATTCCCTCCTGAAGAGAGAGGCAGAGTCCTGGGGATAAATGTCGCCGCCGTTTATGCAGGTCTTTCAGTCGGGCCATTTGTGGGAGGACTACTAACACAATACCTCGGCTGGAGAAGCATCTTCTGGATAAATGTGCCTTTGGGCTTGCTGGTAATCGCTCTTGTCTTCTGGAAATTAAAAGGCGAATGGGCTGAAGCAAAGGGGGAGAAATTCGATATCGTCGGCTCTATAATCTACAGCCTGATGCTTATAGCCATAATGTTTGGATTCACCATGCTGCCAGGGCTGCCAGGTGCCGGGCTGATTCTAGCTGGCGGCCTGGGAATCTTGGCCTTCGTTAAATGGGAAACGAAGGTGAAAAGCCCCGTCTTGGATGTGCGCCTGTTCAGGAACAATACGGTATTCGCCTTATCCAACGTGGCAGCTTTAATCAATTACAGCGCCACATTCGCCGTTGGCTTTCTTCTGAGCCTTTACCTCCAATATATTAAAGGCCTCAGCCCTCAGGACGCTGGCTTAGTTCTGGTGGCGGCACCTGTGATGCAGGCTATTTTTTCCCCACTTGCCGGGAGGATGTCCGACAAAATCGAACCCAGAATCGTGGCGTCAGCAGGCATGGGATTGACGGTCATCGGCCTTATCTTCTTCATTTTCTTAGACCAAACAACAAGCCTGTGGTTCATCATAGCCGGTTTAATGATACTCGGCTTCGGCTTTGCCCTGTTCTCCTCCCCCAACACAAATGCAGTCATGAGCTCTGCGGACAAGAGATTCTACGGGGTAGCCTCGGCAACACTGTCAACGATGCGACAGATCGGGGGGATGTTCAGCATGGGCGTGGTAATGCTGATATTCGCCATGTACCTCGGCAGGGTGCAGATTACGCCCGAATACTACGCGCCGTTTCTAAACAGCCTGAACACGGCATTTATCATCTTTACTGTCATCTGCTTCGGCGGCATATTCGCCTCACTGGCACGAGGCAAGATACGGTAACCCCAGCCTGTCATTGCGAGCGGAGCGAAGCAATCTCTGGCTCATCTACTCCACCACCGAGATTGCCACGGCACTGCGTGCCTCGCAATGACGAGTAAAGCAACGAAGCCTTAATCGGCGTAGAAGCCGATAGCAAGAAGACCGGGTCCGGTGTGCACCCCCATAACTGGGGGAAACTCGGTGATATAGATCTCGGCGCAATTAAATCTCGACTCAATCTCGGCGGCAAGCTTCTTTGCCTCTTCCAGCTCGTCAGCATGGTGTACCAAGACATGTACCGGTGAGCCACCGGTTCTCTTGGCCATTATCTGCAGCATACGCTCTACAGCCCTTCTCTTAGTTCTGGGACGTGCCACAGGCATCGTCTCACCTACGGCGGGAGAATGCTCCAAGACAGGCTTCATATCCAACACAGAGCCAACCCAAGCCGCGGCTCTGGCAATACGACCGAGCCTGGCAAGATAGTAGAGCGTATCCAGCATAGCCAGGAAATTCACCTTGCCCATCATGTTCCGCGCTGCCTCAATTGCCCCAGCCAGCCCTGCGCCCTTGCTGGCAACTCGAGCTGCCTCACGGACGATGAACCCCAGAGCACCGGCCACGGAGCGGCTGTCAAACACCTCAATGATAGTGTTTGGTATCTCCTCTTTGGCTATCTCCTTGGCTGCTGAGGCTGCCTCAAATGTCTTACTCTGCAAACTGGTCACGGTGATACAAAGTATGCTTTCAGCTTTCTGACTTACCTGGCGGTAGGCATCTAGGAACTCACCGGCTGATGCCGTTGAAGTGGTGGGCAAGTTTTCCTTTCTGCGCATGATTTTATAGACTTCGTTAGGGGTAATATCAATTCCATCGCGGTAGCTCTTGCCTTCGTAGACTATCTGGAGGGGGACCACACAGATATCATATTTCTCGACTATTTCCTGCGGCAGGCAGCAGGTGCTGTCAGCAACAACGGCGACTTTCCTCATGGCACACCCCCCAAAAGTTTATATGACTACTTTGCCATACTAGGTAGCCGCCTGTCAATAGGTATTTTCGAGATTGTTACAAATAACTTTAGCTCGCCACGGGAAGACGACCCTAAAGGGTCGCACCTACATCCGCTAATGAAGATAGCGACAGTCCTGAAGGTCTGTCGCTACATTGGTGGTGCTGGTATCCGGTGTGGCTAAATAAGGATTAGCGCTGATATATCCATAAGAGCTGGCTTTCGGCAAGGACATGCCCCTGCATAGCCTGTAGCACCTGCTCCTTTGACGAGCCTGACGAGTTCTACC
>JAPLHH010000308.1 GCA_026389735.1 Chloroflexota bacterium
TACCTTATCTTGATAAGGGACTTTACTTGTAGCCTAAGCGATTATGTGTGGCACTAACCACTGAACGATAGTCCAGATTGTGCAAGTAGAATAAGAATGCCGAGTATTATATATGTTACCCGGCATTCTATTCACCCCCGTTCGATGTTGATTGTACCTCACACCAAGCTAGCAGCCGCTTCAACTTTTTGGAATTATGGGCAGCACCACGCGCGACTTGTGTTCGCTATCGCGGTAAATTTTATGGACTGTTGGCTTGCTAATGGAGAGTACGTATGAGCCCGTGTGAGCATCGGGGTCTTTGCCGGAGTTCATACTGGAAATATCCAGCTTGATACGGTGCCCTGCTTTGAACACGTTTGACATCTCCGGCAGCGTAAAGACATATTCATATATTTCTCCCGGAACTACGCGTTCCGGCTTGCCGCTAAGGACCGGGCGGTCAGGCTTGGACAGACTTTTGTCAAGACCCCCATAAGACGCTCTGAGCCAGGCTTCGGTAAGAGAGTGAGGGGACGTGGTTTCGGCGCCAGCCTCATTTACGTCGGTTATGCGCACTCTCCAGTTGGTATCTTCCTGGTCAATGGCAGCGTACAAATAGATGAGCACCGTGCCCGTTACTTCCAGGTCTTCAGGCAGAGGCCCTGATAAATACTTAAGCGTTCCCCTTCTGGATGACACAAAAATGGGCTCCTGCAGATAGCAATCCGGAAAGTCATTCTCCACTTCCGGTTCCAGTGATAGCCGTTCCCATGTGCGAAGGTAGTATTCTGTCCGTTTAGTTCTCGAAAGTGGCCACTCATGTTCATAGCGCCACTGGTTCGCTCCCATGAGAAAGAGCTTGATTGGAGGCTCGTCCATGATACCTGTGTCAATGCCCTTCAACCAGTGGTCATACCATCTCAGGACGATATCTATGCCGGTGCGCCATGGCCGCGGCTCATACTCCTGCGGCGACCACATAACGAGTTTCTTTGGTGTCTTGAGCGCCTGGTACAATCCAAACCCCGAATGAGGCCCGAAGGCACCCAGCAGAACCGGAATTTTGATACGTTCGCCGTAGTTAGGTCTAACCCATTTGCCAAAATATTCCGGATTAAATTGTTCAACCAGGTGGTCAAAACAAAGGGGATTTTTATTTGGATAAACAAGTAGCTTCCATAAGCGGGCGTCATAGAGTAGGTCCGGGTTCCTATCCAGTGTATTTTGCACCAGCTTTGCCAGGTCCGCCTTGGGCACGGTCTTCATCAGTCTTGAGACCACGTTTTTAGGTGCATAACCGCTGGTGCCATCACGGCCGTCATACAGCCAGAAATGGTTCGGATTGATGATGCCGTTCGAGCCAATCATTCTCTCATGCCAGAAAAACGGGGCGATGGCTTTCAGGTGTGGCGGCTGTTCCAGGGCTGCGGCAACCTGCGTCATGGCATAGTATGACATGCCAATACCGCCGATGTTGCCGTCACACCAGGACTGTCTGGCCAGCCACTCGACAACGTCGTGGTAGTCCTCACCTTCCTGCTTTGTATCGCCGGTATCTTCTCCCTCGGAGTCGCCTGAGCCTCTCAAGTCGCCGATGACGTGGGCATAGCCCCGCGTGACGATTTCTTTGGTAGATCCTGCTTCGATGTTGCCATCCCAAAGGGCCGTCTTGAAATCATTGGTGTAGTCCGGCGCCGGTTGTGGAAAAGGATAAGGCAGCGTTTGTATTGCCTTGCCATAAGGACTCATGGCAAGCAGGGCGGGAACCTTGCCCGGTGCATCTGGACGATAAATATCGACCGCTAAACGCACGCCGTCCCGCATCGGCACCATTAAATTTTTTTCTATTTTCGTCTTATAGTTAGGTACGGCTGGTTGGTTCTTAGACTTAGCCATAGTTTACCTCCTGCAATCTATATTTGAACTGGTTGTTTCATGTGTTCTCCCTAATAATAACTCAGTGTTGCTGCAGCACCTCCTTTGTCCCGAACACCACTGCCGGTACTGGTTGATGTGGAATCGTTCAGAATCTGCTACCTTTTTTGCTAACTTGTGGTTTTTCTTACAAAATGGTATTCTCCCCGGTCTAGCTTGTCAAGGGGGAGTTCAGCTATCTGGGCCCGTGTTGAACTTTTGTTTGGATTGTTACTTTCGAGAAAGTTTGTTAATTAACTAACTATTCTAGAGTGTGTTATAACTAGGTTTGATTATGAACCCTTGACTTTTGGTGTTGCTGGTATTACCATAGAAGCATGAAAGAAAAGCATAGGTGGCCAACAACAAGTATCAGGGTAAACCCTGAAGCTCTCCACCAATCCCGCATTGCCGCTGTTACTCAAAAGAAGACCTTAGGACAGTGGCTTGAAGAAGCAATACTAGAGAAGGTAGAAAATGAGCAAAAGAAAAAATAAATCATTAAAGGAGGAAAAAGGATGAAACAAAGAGCACCTGCTTTAGCAAATTCTCCTACCTTTCAGCAGCTTTGGGATACTCTTGGCTCAAAGCTGGTTGAAACCGCACAAGAGCACCTGCTTTACACGCAGGGGGTCAGAGGTTCAAGTCCTCTACCGCCTACTTTAGCAACATACCCAAGACAAAATTGACACCTGCCAAGCCAACTGTAGCACTTTCAAGCGGTCAGATTCCTTTTCCCTTTGTGATAATTTTGTGAGTTTTCAGTTTGTCCGTGTGACACGCTTGTGACACCGCTACCGTAGGATTGTTATGTGCCAAAAACCCACAAATGCAACGAAAGCCACAACATGAGACATTTACCCCAAATGAACATTTGGATAAGCTATTAGAGCAAATTAGAGCCACTCAGTACCAAGATAAGGAGTCTGCGTACCGATAAAAAGTCAGGTTAGCTCCTTACAACAGTTCGCAGATTTAATAAGCCATGCAGAAACGGATCAAAATAAAAGACGTTGCCAGCTATTGTATGGTAAGCAAGACCGCGGTGCGAAGGTGGATTGAAAGCGGGAAGCTCCGGGCCATAAGACTTCCCAGTGGTCATTATCGAATCAATAAAGTGGATTACAGGCGCTTCCTGGAGAGTTGTGAAATTCCCCCCAGGGAAAGCACCTTAAACTCCAAATTTAAAGAAAGAAAGGGGGTGACTATAGATGGCAGTACAGACCTCGATGGCATCTTCGGGATTGGCTGAGGTCCTAGATCGGATACTGGACAAGGGCCTCGTTCTCGATGCCTGGGTAAGGATTTCCCTGCTCGGACTGGAAATTCTCACCATTGAAGCCAGGATAGTCCTGGCCGGCGTCGAGACATACCTGAAGTATGCTGAAGCTATTGGCCTTACGGCTACGGCCGCCTGAGAATCGAGGGGACGATATTGCCAAGGTACCCTTGGCTAACAAGCGCACCTTGCCAACGTCT
>JAPLHH010000196.1 GCA_026389735.1 Chloroflexota bacterium
AGACATCATCCATCCTTGGGATTAGGCGGCTTGCATGAACGAAATGCTGGACTTCCTGAGTAAGCTCAAAGATCCGTTGATGGGACTCGTGGTGGTGTCCCTCCTTTACCTGCTCATAACCCTCCAGCGTTGCTACAACGGACTGTTAAAAGCCAACATCCGGGCAGTTGCGCTCCTTCAGGTCTTGGTCTTCGGCAAGAAGGCAATGGAAATGGAGGATGAGGAGTGAAGCTGCTTAAATCATTGCAAGCCTTCCTGAAATCGTGCTGTGTAATCAGCAAGGAGCCTCAGCTAATCAAACTGAACCACGATATGGACAAGATAGAACAGCATGTCAACCAAAAGCGTGCCGTATTAAACGGGGAAGACACCTGGTTCTTGGCAATGGAGAAAAAACCCAAAGGAGACAAATCCTTGTGAATATGGACCTGACGATTCTTGTACTGTATATCATGCTTGTTTTATCGGCTGGCTATGGCTTCGGTCTGTTCGGATGGTGGTGGTGGAAGCAGAAATGGGCTGGTCCAGTTTATCTCTATGTCATGCTGTTGATGTTTGGGATCGGCTATTCTCAAATTATGTGTATATGGGCCAGGTTGGATAAAGCCCTCTATCCCCCGGATGTCTGGGTGGCATTTATACAATCGTGGGCCTTTAGCACAAGGGGGATCTTCACCCTTATAGCCATATTGCTGATTGATATTCACATGACTTACCGAGCTTTCTGGGGGAGTAAGAACTTAATAGGAGAGCATAAATCAGTCAAGATAAAGGGCGGGAAGATAGAATATGCCCATATCAAGGATGCCGAGTCGGTAGAGTTGAGGATAGCCGGGAAAAAGGTGGAAGTGGCGATATTACGGAAGGCGGCAAATGAGGTTGTGATAGTGCTGGACGCAGATATAGCAGAGGTTAAGGAACAGTAAGTGGAAGAGCGCAGACAGAATGACATTGACATCGCTGTTCTGAAGAAGGCGGTTGAAGACTTGGAGAGAACTCCCACATTCTTAGCCGATGTGCAGCAAAGCATTTTAAAGTGTTATGAAATAGAAAAGAAAGCGTTTCAAACACTAAGCAGTATTATCTAGTGGAGGCTAAATTGAGAGTTCTTGGTATTGCTGGTAGCCCGCGGCGGGGGGGCAACACCGACCTTCTACTGGCTGAGGTTATGAGAAGTGCCGCCAGCCAGGGGGCTGAGACCAAGACCATTGTCCTCAGCCAGCTTAACATTGCCCCCTGTCAGCACTGCGATGGCTGTCTGGAGACGGGCAGGTGTAAGGTGAAGGATGATATGCAGATGATTTATGATGAGCTTGAACGGGCAGACCGATTGGTTCTGGCTTCGCCGGTTCATTTTATGGGGGTAACGGCTCAGACCAAGGCGATGATTGACCGCTGTCAGGCACTGTGGGTAAGGAAATATAGACTAAAACAACCGCCGTTAGGCAACAGGCAAGTACAGAGGAAGGGGCTATTTATTTCTGTCGGCGGCACCAAGCAAGCCAATCTATTTGAGCCGGCGCTGGCTACAGTAAAGAGCCTGTTTAAAACCCTTGACATCACCTATGCTGGAGGGCTGCTGTTCCCTGGGATAGATGAGAAAGGGGCGATAGCCAAAAATCCTGATGCTTTGCGCCAGGCCTTCCTTGCCGGGCAAAGGTTGGTAGAAGAAGCCCTGTCTGAGTAATCAGCACGACAAAAGCTCGAATACATATTGCACATTACGTCATGTTGTTACATTGATATATTGCCATCTTCTTGGGGCAGATATATCATTATGGAAGTAGTTTTTAATAGCTATCTGGGTGGGTAAAATGGAGAGTAAAGAACAATCATCACCAGAAAAGATATCAGAACTAGAAAACTCCTACTTCGAAGTGCAAGCTTATTGGGGCATGACCAAACACATGGGGGGTTTAAAGGCCACAGAACAGCTAGTTGAGTTATGCCACATAAACCAAGATAAATATGTATTGGTGGTCGGTTGCGGTGTGGGAGTGACTCCTTGTTACCTTGCCAAAAGGTATGGCTGCAGGGTGGTCGGTGTCGACCTTTCGGAAAAGATGGTTGACCGGTCAAAGGAAGGGGCAAAAAGGAAGGGCGTTGAGAACAGGGTTGAATTTAGGATAGCCGACGCGCAAAACCTCCCTTTCGAAGACGTCACCTTCGATGCAGTCATTTGCGAGTCCGTAAATGCATTCATAGAAAACAAACCGAGAGCGCTAAGCGAATATGTGCGAGTGATAAAGCCGGGAGGATACGTC
>JAPLHH010000215.1 GCA_026389735.1 Chloroflexota bacterium
AGTAAGCGATGTGGCTAAGGTGTGATTGATATGGAAGAACAGCTTAAGTGTCTCCATTGCGGTTTCGAATATAAGATAACCACAGACGCCAAGAAGGGGCTTCAAGAACGCGTCTGTCCTAAGTGTAAATCCAACAGCGTCCGCCGTTTATCTGATAGGAAAGAATAAGCGTAGTCCTATTCTCCCTTCCTTGGCGTCAGGGTGTGAATCTAGTCGAAGAATAGGATTAATTAGGATGCAGAACACGATGGACTGGGTCACTTGCAAACCCAAACATGTCATTGCTTTGTTTAAGTCGCTTCACAGATGGCTTGAGGAACGTTTTTTATCATGCCCGACCAGTGCACGAACCCTAACCCTTCACTCTTCGCCGTTTCTGCCAATCTTACCATCGCTTCCGCTGTAATCAAATCTGCCTCAGCCAGTGGCCACTCACGGTCCAATCGGCGATATTTCGCAGCACAGAAATTGTTAAAAGCAAGTAAATCGTATCTCTCTACCGTGGGAAGGTTATGTTTGATAAAATGCGCGATCTCTCTAATGTTCTCTTCCGTGTCAGTATATTCGGGTATGATTGGCGTTCGCACCCACATAGGCTTGCCCAGTTTTGCTATCTCAAGAGCGTTATTCAGAACCGTCGTAATCGGGATGCCTGTATACTTGAGATGGCTTTCCGCATTCATTATTTTAATATCGTAGAGAATAAGATCGGAAAGCGCGACTAACGGTTGCAATTTGCTCCAGCTCATGCCTCCACAGGTATCCAAGGCAATATGTATTTTCTCACGTGCCAGAGCCTGCATTACCGCTATTGAGAATTCAGGTTGCATTGACGGTTCGCCTCCGGATAAAGTGACTCCGCCGCCTGACTTTTCATAAAATACTTTATCGCGCAGGGCTATTTCGACTACTTCTTTTACCGTTCGACGCTGTCCGATCACCTCTAGAGCCCCTGTTGGGCACGCTTTCACACAGGCTCCGCAATAATCACAATTGTCTCTATCGATGTGCATACCTTCAGGGGTGAGAACCAGGGCTGATTTGGGACAAGCTTTTAGGCAATCCCTGGCTCCGATACAGCGAACCTCGTACCACATCAGCTCTTGACGGGATTTCATTCCCTCGGGGTTGTGACACCAGGGACATTGCATAGGGCAGCCCTTTAAAAAAATTGTGGTACGAATACCAGGGCCGTCCTCGGTGGAATGACGTTGAATATTGAAAACTGTGCCGGAGATATTGTCTGCCTCAGCCGGCGCAATATCCTCCGGTCTGGCTTTAGCGATCAATCACCTTTTTCCTGAAAGCCCTACACTTCGCTGAATTGAGTTCGGGCTATTATGTCGTCCTGTAGCGACTTTGAGAGGTCTACGAAACGGAATGAATAGCCTGAAACCTTAACTGTCAGATCAGCATAGTTCTCGGGATGGATTTGAGCATCCTTTAAAGTGTTTACGTCCACAGGGTTTATCTGTATCTGCCTGCCACCTAATATGAAGTAAGCCTCAAGCATGGAAGCGAACTTATCTAAGCCTTCATCCGTCTTGATTAAACCCGGTGAAAGGTTCATATTTAAAGTTGTACCGCTACTGAAACAGGCTTTGCAGGCTCTGGCGACGGAGTGAAGCGCTGCTGTGGCCCCGTTGAGTTCGGTGCCGTTTACCGGAGACATGCCATTGGCTACCGCTGCTTTTGCTAATCTTCCGTCGGCTGAAGCCCCACACAGAAATCCCTCGGTATCCTGCGTACCAGCTGATATCATTAGAGGACGGTAGTAGCCGCCCATTACTCCGGACTTATGCCTTCTAACCTCTCGAGCATGAACCTGCGTAACCCACTCTGCAAGCTCATCAGCCCTGGGATCGTCATTTCCATACTTTGGAGCCTTACGTAGTAGCGTCTGCCTTATATTTTCGGCGCCAGCGAAGTTGTTACGCAGGTGGTTGACCATCTCTTCCATGGTAAGAAGCTTCTCTTCAAAGATTGCCCAGCGAATGGCGCTAAGCGAGTTGACTACAGTGGCAAGCCCTTGTGCGCCTATATGGCTGTGGCTGTAACGTGAACCTCCCTGAGAAATATCTCGACCGCTTTCCAGACAACCTTCTATTGTGGATGAAAGCAGGGGAGAAGGAAAATACT
>JAPLHH010000259.1 GCA_026389735.1 Chloroflexota bacterium
TGTGATAGTTAAGCAGCTCACGCAGCTTGTTTATCTTTTGTTTTGCCTCAGCGATGCCAGCCATAAAAGCCCCGTTGATAGTATAACACGGCGGAAAGCTCGAGAGAAGAAGATATTGGCACGTGCGAAATTGTATTTGCCCCATACTGTATCAGTATTACTTATTTGCTATAATGGAGTTTCTGGATTTCAAGGGCGGAAGCGAAACTTAACAGCCAGGAGAACGAGGAATGGAAAAGCTGATTATTACCGCTGCCCTTGACCGGTGCTGTAACCATGCCCACTCAGACTCCCCATTTACCCGTCACGCCACAGCAACTTGCAGACGAGGCAGTCAGAGCGGCTGAAGCCGGCGCCGCATCGGTGCATATTCATGCCCGAAGCCCTGAAGACGGCATACCAACCTCCGACCTGGAAGTTTATGGCGAAATCGTTTCCAGTATTAAGCAGCGAAGCAATGTAATTATCTGTATAACTACCGGCGGAGCAGTGGGTGCCGACAGGGAACAAAGGATAAGCGTTGTGCCCACTTTCAAGCCCGAGCTTGCCTCATTCAATATGGGGTCGATGAATTTCTCTATTCACCCCATAGCCGAGCGATATGAAGACAAAGATTATAAATACCCCTGGGAAAAAGGATTCATACTGGCGACCAAGGAGAATGTATTCAGAAATACTTTCTCAGATATTGAATATTTCTGCCAGACGATGAAGCAGAATGGCACCAGACCGGAATGTGAGGCTTACGACGTCGGCCATATTTATAACATCGCTTATCTGTTGAGAGAAAAGCTACTACCATTACCTATCTGGATGCAGTTCGTCACCGGAGTGCTGGGCGGCATCGGCTCTTCTCTCGAGGATATAATGTATATGAAACAGACTTCGGACCGGCTGTTCGGTTCGCAAAATTATAAGTGGTCGGTCATAGGCGTCGGCTACCCGGATGAATTCAAGGCAGCCACCCTGGCTATAATGATGGGTGGGCACGTCAGGGTAGGCCTGGAGGATAATATCTTCGTGAAGAAAGGGAAGCTGGCTAAGAGCAATGCGGAACTGGTAGAAAAGGTGGTCAGAATAGCCAAAGAGTTTGAGCGAGATATAGCTACGCCCGATGAAGCTAGGAAAATACTGAATCTTAAAGGCAAAGATAAGGTTAATTTCTAGATAGAATTTCAGTCCAGTTGTATTTGAGTTTAAAGAATTGGAGTTATAAACACTAATACAGATGACGGAAGAAGACACAGATGCCTGAAAACAGTGCAGGCAAACCCCGTTTCGTGCTGACTACAAGACGCATTGAGGCGCTGGCCGACTGCATTTTTGCCTTTGCTATGACACTTCTTGTCCTGAACTTGGCTCTTCCTGATGCAATACAGACCAAGCTCAGCTTAAGCCAGTTGCTGGTAGGGCAGTGGACCAAATTCTTTAACTACGTACTCAGTTTTGCGCTGCTGGCAATCTTCTGGATTGTTCATCATCAGCAATTCCACGTGATACGCCGCACCGACAGGCGACATGTCTGGATTAATATCGGTATTCTCATGTTTGTGGCTCTAATGCCTTTTTCCACAGACGTGGCGGGGGATTATAGCCGCGAAACACTGGCGGAACTTTTGTTCAGCGCCAATCTCATGATACTGGGGCTTCTTTTTCTCCTGAACTGGGTTTATGCCTGCAGCAACCATCGGCTTATTGACCCGGACTTGGATAGGGATATTATTATGAGGGGCATAAGAAGGAGTTCGATTACTCCTGTTGTTGCCGCTGTATCAATGGTGTTATCCTTGTTTCTGCCGAGATGGGGACTTACCGTATATATGTTGATTCCGCTCATCCAGCTACATCCGTGGTTTCGCGAGCGCGGTTAGTAAGCTTACTTCGCCTCAGTTGGAACAATTATGTATTATCATCGCTGGAGGTAGATATGGTGAAGATTCTAGATTTGAGTGTGCCGCTGGAAGAGAGCCCCAGCGAGCCGTTGCCGGTGAAAGTAACTCACGAGCCGCATAAACAAGGTGTCAATAGGATGAAAACCTTCTTCGGCTGCAGCGAGCAGGACTTGCCGGAGGGGTTGGGCTGGGCTAACGACAACGTGACGCTGAGTACCCATGCCGGGACTCACGTTGACGCTCCCTGGCATTACTTTCCCACATCTGAAAAGAAAAGAGCCAAAACAATTGATGAGATGCCCCTGGAATGGTTTTACCACGATGGCGTGGTGCTGGATATGAGGCATAAGCCTCGCGGCTCCGCTATTACCGTCGACGACCTTAAGAAAGCCTTGGCGAAGATCGATTATAAGCTTAAACCCTGGGATATAGTGATGATACAGACGGGGGCGGACAAATTGTGGGGAAAAGCGGAGTATTTTGATGCAGGCTGCGGCATGACACGGGAGTCAACCCTGTGGCTGATAGGGCAAGGGGTCCGGGTCATGGGGATTGACGCTTGGGGCTGGGACCGGCCGTTCTGGGCGATAAAAGAAGAGTTCGCCAAAACAGGTGATAAGAACGTGCTGTGGGGTGCGCATTTTGTCGGTAGAGACAAGGAATATTGCCATATAGAGAAGTTAGCTAATCTGGATAAGCTCCCCAAACCTTTCGGCTTCAGAGTCGCCTGCTTCCCGGTTAAGCTTGCCGGCGGCAGTGCCGGCTGGGCTCGCGTGGTGGCTATTCTTAAAGAGTAGTGAAAATCTTTTAAAGGAACAAAATCAAGCTTCTTAATTAGCCATGTAGCCGTGATGAATTGCGTCTCATTTACAGTGATATGCTTGGGTTAAGGGTTGCAGCATTCTAGCCTTTTTCTTCTGTAAAAATACTTGGTAGTGGTTCAAGCTCTTTCTTGTAAGGCTCTGGGATGGGGCTCAATTCAGCACCGAGTGGACCTACCCTGAGCCATTTTATTGAAGGCGACAATAAAAGGAGAAGACACACCAAGGCGGGAACAACATAGTATTCCCAGGTCTTACCGGTGTTGAAGATGCATAGGATATTCTCTTCAAGCAAGGGGAAAGTAACACAGGCCAGCAAGATAACAAAGAGAAAAGCCCCGGCTACTTTCCGCCACGGTGACACACCAAACCACCATCCCCACCAGCCTGCCCGCTCGGCTCGGAGCTGTGCCCTGGCTTCTCTGGCCTCCTTAAATTTCGGGGCCAGCTTCAGTGCTCTCTCCACAGCCTCTTCAGCTTCTTTTCCCCTGCCTAATCGCTGAAGGGCAACGCCTTTGTTGTACCACGTCCTTGGGAAATTGTGTTTGAGCCTTATTGCCTCATCAAAAGCTTCGAGAGCTTCCTCTGGCTTGCCCAGCTTGAGCAGGCTATACCCCTTATTGTTCCATGCCTCAGCAAAGTCAGGCTTGAGCCTTGTTACCTCCTCATAAGCTTTGAGGGCCTCATCATGGCGACCCAAGCTGCCGAGAGCATTACCCTTGTTATACCACGCCTCAGCATCGTCAGGCTTAGGTCTTATTGCCTCCTCATAAGCTTTGAGGGCTTCCTCATAGCGACCCAAGCTGCCGAGAACAACTCCCTTGTTAGACCACGCCTTAGCATCATCAGGCCTGAGCCTTATTGCCTCATCAAAAGCTTTGAGGGCTTCCTCATGGCGACCCAACCTGCCGAGAGCAGTACCCCTGTTATTCCACACCTCAGCATCGTCAGGCTTGAGCCTTATTGCCTCCTCATAAGCTTTGAGGGCTTCCTCATGGCGACCCAAGCTGCCGAGAGCATTACCCTTGTTATACCACGCCTTAGCATAGTCAGGCTTGAGCCTTATTGCCTCCTCATAAGCTTTGAGGGCTTCCTCATAGCGACCCAATCCACCTAGAGCAACACCC
>JAPLHH010000016.1 GCA_026389735.1 Chloroflexota bacterium
CGGATGGTTACATACCGGTGATATGGGGCGTTATGATGAGGATGGCTACATCTACATTGTAGATAGAAGAAAGGACATGATTGTTTCTGGCGGGGAGAATATCTATCCTCGAGAGGTGGAGGAAGTGCTTTATCAGCACCCGGCTGTATTGGAATGTGCTGTGTTTGGTATTCCAGATCCCAAATGGGTAGAATCAGTCCACGCTGCAGTCTCTCTCAAGAAGCGTGCAACGGTGACACCAGAGGAGCTAATAGGATTCTGTAAGAAGAATATAGCTAGGTATAAGGCGCCTAAGTCAATAGAGATTATGCCGGAGATACCTAAGGGGGCGACGGGTAAGATACTCAAAAGGGAGATGAAGAACAAGTATTGGGCTGGAAGATGAAGAAGACGTAAAATCTACCGTCTTTTAAGCTACAGTCCCAAATAGGCTTTCCTCACATAATTACTTGTAAGAAGCTTATCACAGACACCTTCCATGGCCACACGTCCATTTTCTAGCACGTACGCCCGATCAGCTGTCTCCAGGGTAAGTCGAACATTTTGCTCAATCAGAAAGATGGTAAGTCCCTGCTCACGCAGGGACTTAATAACGCGGAAAACGTCCTCCACCAGCATCGGTGCTAGCCCATATGATGGTTCGTCAAAGGCGCATAGTTTCGGTCGTGACATTAGACCCCTACCCATAGCTAGCATTTGCTGTTCACCACCGCTTAATGTTCTGGCTAATTGTCCTCGCCTTTCTTCTAGTATGGGAAAGAGTTCATAAACCTGCTTAATCGTTTCTTCCTTCTGTTTCCAGGCGTGATAAGTATAGGCACCCATCTCTAAGTTCTCATGCACCGTCATTTCCCTAAAAACCCTTCCCCCTTCGGGTATGTGAGAAATACCTAGCCCAACAATAGCGTGAGGGGTTAGGCCGTCTATCCGCTTACCAAGGAACTCCACACTGCCTGAAGCGGGCCGGAGCAAACCGGATATAGTATTAAGCAGTGTAGTTTTACCGGCTCCGTTGGAACCAACTAAGGCAACTATTTCTGCCTCATTGATTTTTAAAGAAACATCCCACAAGGCTTGAACCTTGCCATAAAAAGTATTTAGGTTGCTAATTTCCAGCATAAGCCTAGTCTCCTAAGTATACCTCAACAACTGTTCTGTTATTGCAAATCTCCTGTGGCGTGCCTTCGGCAATCTTCTCACCGTGATGGAGCACCATAATTCGGTCACATATGCTCATAATTGCTTTCATGACGTGTTCAATCATAAAAATGGTAATCCCCTTATCCCGAAGCTCGGTTACCAACTCCATAGCCTCAGCCATCTCAGTGTGGTTTAACCCTGCCATCAGCTCATCGAGCAGCAATAGCTCTGGCTTGGTGGCTAAAGCTCGAGCTACTTCAAGTCGCTTTTGGTTAGCCAGGGTTAAGTCTCTAGCCGGGGTAGCTCTTACTGCTGACAATCCCACAAGCTCTAATGACTCCATAGCTTCCCTGACAGCATCCGCTGATGACATACTTGTTGACGCTCCAAAAAACGAGCCCACCAATGCATTATCAAGAACTGGCATATTGGCAAAAATTTTAACCGATTGAAAAGTTCTCGCCACTCCCCGCCTACAGATTTGATGCGGCTTTAAGCCAGTAATCTTTTCGTCTTTAAATCTTATTGCCCCTGATTTAGTAGCGAGGGCACCCGATATTAAATTAAACAGCGTTGTTTTGCCAGCTCCATTAGGACCAATCAGACCTACGATTTCGCCCTGGTCAACATGGAAGTTGACATTCGATAATGCGGCTAATCCTCCAAAATACTTGGTCACCCTTTCACCTTCAAGTATTCGCATGCTTCCCTGTCAGACCTCCTTTCTGCCGCTTTTGCCTCAATCTTTGTATCAAGCCTACAAGTCCATCGGGCAGGTATAAGATAACGACCACTAATATAATGCCGAAAATGAGCATATAGTAATAGGGGAACTTGGTTAGTAGCACTTCTTCCAGGTAGGCAAAGATAGCTGCGCCTATTACGGGACCGTAAAGTTGCCCAATACCGCCAAATATAGCCATTAAAACCGGCAGAAAAGAAAAGAGCGGATTAAAGGCGACGTATGGGTCGATATATGTCCATCTTGTCGCCATGATTGCCCCGGCTGCCCCGATAAAAATAGCGCTGATGGCGAAGGTGATAACCTTCACCAAAGTTACGTTGACGCCCATGTGAGCCGCGGCTTCCTCGTTGTCACCGATACTTTGCATGGCTAAGCCGAACTTAGAGCGTTTGATAAAGTAGACGGTAAGCATTAATAGCACAAAAATGCCGAGCATGACGTAATAAATAGTGATGTTATCTACGAGGACAACGAATCTGCCACGCGTGCCCGTTATAGTAATCTCCCAAAACAGGAGAAGATGCTTGATGAGCTCAACGAGTCCGAAAGTGAATATGGCAAAATATATGCCCCTCAGCCTCAGGGTTATGGCGCCAACGATAAGGGCAAGTACGAAGCTGACGAGACCACCAGCAGCGACAACAACAAGTAGGGGTAGTTCTTTCCCCAGTATGGCTGTAGTATATAGGCCGACCCCAAAGAATGCCGATGTCGCCAGTGAGATATAACCGGTAGGACCGGAAAAAAGAGCCCAGCTCACCGTAAGGACGATATACATGAGGATGGCGGCCAGTAGTATGACAGTATAAGCGGGTATATATAGAGGTGAAGTAGCTAGCAGGATTAATAAGATTAGACTAATTAACCCCGGTACCAAGAACCTTTTAGATGTAAATGTGGTCATATCCATCTCTTTACTTCCCAAAAATACCTGCTGGTCTCACCAGGAGCAGGAGCATGAAGAGCACATAATAAGCAGCTATTGATAAACTGGGCTGCCAGCTACTCACTATGCTGCCGATAAGACCAAGTATAAAACCACCGATAAAACTGCCGGGGATACTGCCCAACCCACCTAAGACGACCACAATGATAGCGATTAGGGTATATTCCAGGCCCATAGTTGCGTAAATAGGGTAGCACATGCTGACAAGTACGCCGGCAAAACCAGCCAGTAAAGCACCAAATCCAAAGCATAAAGCCAGCACCTGGTTAATGTTTACCCCCATGAGTCCGGCGGTCGCCGGGTCTTCAGCCGCCGCCCGAATTGCTTTCCCCAGCCGGGTATGGATTAAAACCATGTAAAAGGTTAAACCTATGACTACGGCAAACAAAAGGGCTACCAGACGGTTGGCGGCAAATACCGTTCCCAAAAAATTGACCCCAAAGGCTAGATAAGAGTACCCCCTCATCCCACTACCCCATATGATTAAAGCTATATTTTGAACGATGAAGAAGAGACCGAAAGCGGCTAACATAGAATTGGCCTCGAAGGCAGCCGGTGATGGTGACGAGTTTCTAAGGCGGGTGAATACAGTCCGGTAGATTAGAAAACCTAATATAAATGTAACAGGACCGCAAATGGCGAGGGAGACAAGCGGGTTAATTCCGAAGGCTGTATATACCGTCCAGGTGAGGAGAGCCCCGATCATAATAAATTCGCCGTGGGCTATGTTCAGCACCCGGGCAACACCGTACTGCAGGCTGAGCCCCATAGCAATCAGGGAATAGATGCCGCCCATCAATAAGCCCGCAATAAATATGTCGAAGATTCGTGCGATCACCATGATAGCTTCCTATCTTTAGCAATCTCATAGATGCAGGCTGCCTAAGAGGCGCAGCATAAATCCTGCGGTCAAAATAACCACGCTTAAGTTGTTATTTTGGCATCCTTTAGACAGCCTGCTTAACTACTTATTCTGTTGTTGATAACTCGATGCCTAATCTTACTTTGGTGGTGCTGGCCACGCTGGCTTGGGATATACAAATGGTGCGGTAGTAATTCCACCTCCTACGATTTCACACACACCATTTTGCCACTGACCAATCTCTCCAGGATGGCATTCCTTTGCCATCAGTCCACCGCCGTCACCGAACATCGTAAACCAAGTCGGTCCCAGAACCGTATCAAGCTTCTCGGTAGCAAGAACATCTCTTAGCTTTTTCTGGTCAATGGTTCCAACCTTCTCAACAGCTGCCTTCCAAATGTCCAACGCAGCCCAATAGAGTGGATGTCCCCACCAGTCGTTGAGTTCTTCGGGCTTGCCCGCATAGATTTTATCGTACATCTCGCTGATTGCGGGAGACGTTCCGCGGTTAGCAGTAGCAAAACAAGTTACTCCCTCCACCGCGGGACCAAATGCTGTGTGATAAAACCCGAAATTGGCTCCGGGGCCCATAATTATGGCCTTTGGGTTATAGCCAAGCGCTATTGCCGTCCCAGTAACAGGCATGACCTGGTCGGGATAACCAAGAACGCAAAAGACATCAGCACCAGATGCCTTAGCATCCATTATTATAGGTGCGAAGTCCTTAAGGTCGGGCGGAACGCTCACATTTGCAAGGATTTTAATTCCCACCCTTCCGAATTCGTTACCAGTCACGCCGGAATACTCTATGCCAAAGACGTCAGCGATGTAGATTACATATGCCGTCTTCGCGCCCTTTGCCTTAAGCATGTCAGCAAAAACTGGCAGCTGGTACCAGTCAGAAAAACTCAAGGAGATGAACGAGTAGGGTAGGCTGGGAAGCAGGTCCTTGAGAGTCGTGGCACCACCCTCGGCGGTCACCAGTACATACCCGTACTTATTGGCTATGGGGGCTTGACCAAAAACAAAAGCGCTGCCACAGGCAGGCCACAGGAAGTCAACCTTGTCCTCTAGAATCAGTTTTTCCGTCAGCCTCGTCATCGTGCCCACATCAGATTTATCATCATATATAATTGTCTCTATGGGTAGTTTCTTGCCATACTCCGACAGATATATCCCGCCCTCGGCATTGACCATAGGAATCCATGTCTCATAGATTGGTCTGAATGCCGAGTCGCCAATAATAGCCAATGGTCCGGAGATAGGCCTTGACATACCAACGACGATTTTGTCTTTGACTGGTGGGGCTGGTTTAGCGCAGGCACCAAACAAAGGCAATGCTACTAAGGCGACTAGTGTTAACGCTATTACGCTAAATAATACCTTCTTTTTCACTTGTTTCTCCTCCTTTTCAAAACTTTCCAAGATTGTATTAGGTCTTGTTACATAAAATCTCACATATATCATACCTCCTCTTCATTTTCATTATGATATCGGTTCTGGTGCCCTAGTAAACTTGCGAGATGTGTTTTGTGCCGCTGGAAGCTTTTCTTGCCAGCAGGCAGAACTCAGAAATATCCACCGCATCCTGTAACTCCTTGCTCTTGGGATGAGTATAGTTAATCGACCCAACGTTGTCAAGACCCCCTTCGCTGAAATATCTACCATAAATTTCCCTTTTTAATGAAGCCGTTTATTTATCCAGGATATAGACAGCCCCGTTGGCGGCGTCCATCTTTACTCGCTGCCCTGATTTAATCTTTGAGGTGCCCTGTTGTGTATTCACAATGGTGGGCACACCATATTCCCGGCCGATGATGGCAGCATGGCACAGGGTTCCCCCCGTATCGGCGATTACGCCTCCGACTAAGCCGAAGACTGGTGTCCAGGTAGGGTTGGTGCTAGGGCAGACCAGGATGTCGCCCGGCTGTACCTTCTTTAGGTCCTCATACATAATCACCACGCGGGCCGTTCCTTCAGCCTCTCCCGAACAGCCGCAGATACCCCACAGGTCTGCCTTTAGCTCTGGCTTCGGCTGTGGCATTTCACCGACAACGATCTTTAAGGCAATGGCGTCTCCCGAGGGTAGCAAATCCAGCCTTACTGCTTCCTCAATGCTGGCGCGGTTGGTAATCACGGGGGGATTGGGATTCTTATGCGCCTCTTTCCAGGCAGCCCTCCGTCTTCTCGTTATCCAGCGCATGTCATGCGACTCAGGCACCATCATCACCCGGTCAATTTCATCCGGGTTCATCATGAATACGTCATCGGGAGTATCAATCGTCCCTTTCTCGGCTAGCCTTCGCCCCATCGCCAGATAGCCGCGGCGCATGAGGGCATGCACAATCAGCTCACAGTAGAGGTCATGTTCTTCGCTGTATGAGCTTGCTTTCCCCGACAGCCGTATTAAGCCCTCAAAAAATTCTTTCTCCTCCGGCGGTACACGGCTGAGGAAGGCTGCTATGGCTGTCTCTCTCTTCTTGGCAATGTCTGCCCTGATAGATTCCAGGTCATAGCTGATGCCCCTCATGATATTGTTCTTTACCAGCCCTATAGGCGTGGCCGGGTCTTCTAGCCAGTATGGCTCATTGAGGTCGGTGAAGCGCCTCATCCGCCAGCCCCCAACATCGTCAGTCTTCATGTAGTCCATAAATTTCTTAAACCATTCCTTGCCTTTTTCTGATTGCTGGAGTTTGGCTAGGATGGATTGTGGCTTGTTTTTCTTAAAGACGTCTTGCAGGTTCATTTCGATGGCGAGCTGTCCAAATTCCCACATTTTCTTGTCCATCTGATAGACCTTGTTGTTGAAGCCTCGCATCATATCCTGGAACTCAGGGTCCTGGTCCCTTAGGCCGAAGCGCTCCTTGGTCATTGTCTCGAGCAATAGCCAGGTGTTAAATGAGGAATACATCGCCATGAAGTGGATTTCCCACATCCTCATGTAGGCGTGCATCAAATCATAGTTGTGGTAGTACAGCTGGAGGCTAGTGGCGTTGTCAACATCTAGCTCCTTGAGCTTGCTGTAAATGCTCAGGAGTTCTTGCTTGTAACCAGCCCACAGGCCATCGAAGTTCTCAATCCAGGGGCGCAGCGCCTGGCGGAATTTGACTTCGCGTTCGGCGATCTCCTTTCGGTCTCTCACTACGTGGAGGGCACAGTAGATACCACCGTTCAAAATACGGAGCTCCCACCCTTTACAGGTGGGGATGCTCAACTCGGTACAAGCGAACTTCAGCCCATGGCCGCAGAATCTCGCCCACTGGTATCCGAACATAGTTGTCACTGGCGGTATGCTGTGCGTTCCGTCCTGGAACCAGGAAGGCATCTCGGCAAGGTCAATCTCCTCGATGAAGTCATAGCCGGGCACTCCATCCCAGATTTTAACCTTCTGTTGCTTTTTCTCCGACACTTTTTCTCCTGTGCCTAGTTAGAGGCTAGGCAGAATGGTATTTATCGTCAAGGCCTGTAGAATCTTTTAGCAATCAGGTCAATCATACGGTCGGTAACCGATTCTGGTTTCTTAGCTGCCACCTTTGCCGGGCGAGTCTGGAGGAGAAATACGTTATTGGGTGGAGTGAAGTCAGAGTCAATAGCCCATTCTATGTCCTGCGGCTCACCCAGGCGCTCCTCAAGTAATAAAGCCAGTTTAGCTACTGCTACTATATCGTCATTGCTTAGGCACGGTATTGACTGCTTCTCCAGAGGCACGTCGTCCCAGTCAGCCCCTCTTTTTTTGATTATTACCTGTTTTGCCTTTTTGCCAATATAGGTGTCTAATATAACGAAGGTCTCTTTGTCCACCACGAACCTGTCCACACTCTCCGCACCGCTGACCACTCCTTCTCCCAGGCCCCAGTTGGCATCAATTATTATCTTGGAGGCGTCACCGGTAACCGGGTTCACGGTGAAGCAAATGCCGGATGAACGGGCATTTACCATCTTAGAGACAGCGACACCGAGTTCGTCTCCCATGACGGGGATGTCTTTGTTAGCCCGGAAGGCGATAGCCCGGCTAGTATAAGCACTTGCCCATACCTTCTTTGTTTTGTCCACCACATCTTCGATGCCGGTAACGTTCAGGTAGGTTTCAAACATGCCGGGCCGGCTCTCTGTCCCTGATGACCGCACCGAGACGGCGACATCGTGGATTACCACCTTGCTGCACAGCTCTTCGTAGTATGAACCTACCATTTTCTTTATGTCTTCCGGCACCTCTTTGTCTTCAATCATGCCTTGGATGTTCTGGCTTAATTCGTCAAAGACGGCAATATTCGGGCCTTTAAGCTCGCCAAGGCTGCTCACGTAGCGGGAAATTTCCTCGGCTACCCCGGTTTCCTCAGCAAATTCCTTGTACATCGCAATGGAAATGGCGAAGCCTGGCGGGACAGGTAAGCCCATTCGAGTCATTTCTCCCAGGTTAGCGCACTTCTTGCCTACCAGGTTGTTGTGCCCTTGCCCTAGCTCCTCGAACCGAAATATTAAT
>JAPLHH010000111.1 GCA_026389735.1 Chloroflexota bacterium
AAGATTTTGATTATTGTTATTATGATTGTGATAAATCGTGTCCATCTGTTAGTAATTTATGGTATCATTATATAATGAACCCAATCACAGAAATTTAGGTGTCATTGCGAGGCATGAAGTGCCGTAGCAATCTCGGTGAGAAGTGAGCAATCATGAGATTGCTCCGCTTCGCTCGCAATGACGAAGGGGAAAATTGGTACCAAAGTTAGATTAGAGGATTTAAAGATATGGCGTCAGACAAGCCACTCCTGCTCCTGTTCGATGGAAATGCTCTGGTACACCGAGCTTTCCACGCTATCCCTCCCCTAACGATATCCAAAACCGGGGAAATGGTCAATGCCGTTCAAGGCTTTGCCAGCACCTTACTCAAGGTGCTGAATGAAATCAAACCGACTCACTGGGCTATTGCCTTCGACCGTCCCACACCGACCTTCAGACATGAAAAATTCGAGGATTACAAAGCTCAACGCCCCAAAGCTCCCGAAGAGCTTGTCAATCAGATAAAGCGGGTTCATCAACTGGTAGATGCCTTCCATATTCCCACCTTCGAAATCGACAGATACGAAGCTGATGACGTTCTGGGCACTCTGAGCTGCCAGGCTGCCCAGCAAAACATAGACACCCTCATCGTTACTGGCGACAACGACATGCTTCAGGTTGTCTCGCCCAGCACAAAAGTAATGTCTCCAAGACGAAGCTTCAGTGATACAGTAATCTACGATGAGACAGGTGTCGAGCAGAAATACGGTATATCTCCCAGCCAACTCACCGACTTCAAAGCTCTCACCGGCGACCCTTCTGATAACATCCCCGGTATCCCCGGCATCGGCGACAAGACAGCAGTAAAGCTACTGCGACAATTCAACAGCCTCGAGGGAATCTACACCCATATTGACGAAATAACCCCTGAGAGGCTACAGGCGTCACTCCGCGACCATAAAGCCCATGTTCTTCAAAACAAGGAACTGGCGACAATAGTTACCGATGTGCCCATAACCTTGAATCTGGATGCCTGCCAGGTCAGCTCCTACGACAGACATCAAGTAGTCGAACTTTTCCGTGAACTCGGGTTCGTCCAATTGCTATCCAGATTGCCGGAGGAAATACAAGGGACATCAACCGTAGCTCCCAGCCAGGCCATATCCAAGAAGGACTACCACATAGTTAACACTGACCAAGCTTTAGATAAGCTTATCACCCAGTTGCTAGCCGCCAAAGAATTCACCGTTGACCTGGAGACTTCCAGCAAAGAAGTCATGGCTGCTGAACTAGTCGGCATCTCGCTGTCATCAACGCCAGGTGAGGCTTACTACATACCAGTAGGACACCGTGGCTTAAGCCAAATATCCCAACTACCATTGTCTCAAGTCATTGCCAAGCTTAAGCCGGTGCTTGAAGACACCAAAATCCCCAAAATAGCTCAAAATGGCAAATTTGATATGACGGTGCTCGCCGAATACGGTATAAAACTTGAGAATCTGACCTTCGATACCATGATTGCCGCTTATCTGCTGGGCGAAAAATCCATCGGGCTTAAAGCGCTGGCTTTCAATAGACTCGGAGCCGAGATGACACCTATCACCGACTTAATCGGCAAAGGAGCCAAGCAGCTATCTATGGCGATGGCAACAATAGAACAGGTTGCCGACTATGCCTCTGCCGATGCCGATATTACTCTAAGGCTCAAAAGCGTGCTCGACGCCGAGCTGCAAAAAGAAGGACTATGGCAACTTTTCAGTGAAGTAGAGATGCCTCTGGTACCAGTGCTGGTAGCTATGGAAAGAAATGGGGTGGCTATAGATGTTGAACTGTTGCGAGATATGTCCCACAGCTTGGGCAAGGAGATGCTCAGACTGGAAGCAGAAGTTTACAACAGCCTCGGCTACAGGTTCAACATAAACTCGTCCCAACAGTTATCCAGAATCCTTTTCGAGGAGCTAAGGCTTCCCAAGCCGCGCAAAACAAAGAGCGGCTATTCTACCGATGCTACGGCGCTCGAAGAGCTAAAGGGGACTCATCCCATAATTGAACTTGTCCTGCAATACCGCCAGCTCGCCAAGCTGAAATCAACCTATACCGATGCCTTTCCTGCCCTGGTCAACCCTAAAACAGGCAGGCTCCATACCAGCTTCAACCAGACAGGCACAACCACCGGCCGCCTTTCCTCCAGCGAGCCGAATATGCAGAACATCCCCATAAGGGGCGAGCTGGGCGGGCGAATAAGGCAAGCCATTATCGCTGAGCCGGGATGGTACCTCCTATCCGCCGATTACTCTCAAATTGACCTCAGGGCGTTAGCCCACATCTCACATGACCTTGAGCTCATCGCCACCTTCCTCAGAGATGAGGACGTTCACGCCGCCACCGCTTCCCGCATTTTCAACGTCCCCCCAGACAAGGTAACCCCGGAGATGCGCCGAGTAGCCAAAACGGTTAACTTCGGTGTTATCTACGGCATGAGCGACTACGGCCTGGAGCAAGCCACCAGTTTCAGTCGGGAGGAGGCTGCCCAGTTCATAAATGCTTATTTCGAGAAATATCCCAAGGTCAAAGAATATATCGAAGCCACCAAAAGCCAGGCCAGAGAGCGTGGCTACGTGCAGACAGTGATGGGCAGACGACGTTATATACCTGAGATCAACTCACCAAACCGGCAGGTCAGAGAAGCTGCTGAGCGAATGGCAATAAATATGCCGGTGCAGGGCACATCTGCCGACATCATCAAAATCGCCATGGTAAATCTTCACCGCGAGATGGAAAAACGGAACTTGCGAAGCAAAATGACCCTTCAAGTGCACGACGAGCTTGTCTTCGAAGTGCCTCCTGAGGAAATAGACCAGATGAAAGAACTGGTGTCCAGAATAATGCCCCAAGCCTTAAAGCTCAGCGTGCCACTAAAGATAGACATCAAGCTAGGCAAAAACTGGGCCGAGATGGGATAAATGACAACATCTTTACACGTGCGAAAAAAGCGTTGTTTTTCAGAGCCTCTCCAGTAGGTCTTTCGCCGCATCCGATAGCCCGGGGTCAGTTGACAGCTCAATGCACTTCTCCAGGTCACTGGCCGCTTTAGCCACTTCGCCACCCTTGCGGTGATAAGCATAAGCTCGATTGAAATAAGCTTTAGCATAGTTCAGGTCTAACTCTATTGCTTTGCTGAAATCGGCTATAGCTTTATCAAGCTCATTTTTATTTTGATAGGCAAGCCCGCGGCCGTTATAAGCCTGAGCAAGCCGCGGGTTGAGCTCAACTGCCTTATCAAAATCAGCTATGGC
Source organism: Chloroflexota bacterium (assembly GCA_026389735.1). Next base: position 3,276 of record JAPLHH010000111.1, read on the forward strand.
CCTATCAAACCCCCTGGCATATAAGTAGGCATATCCCCGCTTGTTATAAGCCGCGGCGAACCTCGGGTCTAGCACAATAGCCTTGTCATAATTAGCTATAGCTGATTGGAACTGTCCCCTCTCGAAGTACACGTTACCACGATTGTAATAAACCTCAGCACGTGAGGGATCAAGCTCAATCGCTTTATCAAAGTCAGCTATTGCTTTATCAAGCTCACCTTTCATATGATAGGCAAGCCCGCGGCTGTTATAAACAATAGCAAGCTGTGGGTCGAGCTCAATTGCCTTAGTATATTCCACAATGGCTTCATCATATCGCCCTTGCTCAAAGTGCTCGTTACCTGTATTAAGGTGTTCTTTGGCCGGACTCGCGCAGCTCACTACCATTAACGCAGCTATAAGCACAACGCAAGACGCCAGTATAAATCCTCCTCTGTAGCTCACTACTCTTCTTATTTCCATTGAACAAAACCGTATTGCAGATTTACCTAAAAATTATAGCCGGCAAATGTTTAACACACAAGCACTTTGGGCTACAATACAAGTGCCTGCCAACCGCAATTCGTTTAAAGGTGGTTATCAACGTTGCCTGAGCTTCCTGAAGTAGAGACGATAAAGAGCGAACTTTCTCTACATGTAATCGGACGGCGATTCACCGATGTTACAGTCTGCGATGCCAAACTGGTGCGCCAGACTTCAGTTGAAGAGTTCCGCCGCAAACTTGTAGGGCAGAGAATAAACGGCCTTGGGCGCCGCGGCAAATATCTCATTTTCCGTCTATCAGGCACTATGGTGCTGATTATCCACCTCAAAATGGCTGGGGCTTTGCTGCTGAATCTAAAACAAACTGACCGTCATACCAGAGTCATCTTTCACCTTGACAATGGCAGCCAGCTTATCTTTACCGACCGCAGACGGCTGGGTGCCCTCTGGTTAGTAGAGAACGAGCAGGCCATCATTGGCAAGCTCGGCCCCGAGCCACTAGCCCCAGAATTCACCATCGAGACTTTAGCCAAACGATTGCAGAGCCATCAGGCGCCGATAAAAGCCGTACTACTCGACCAGGCTTTTGTTGCTGGCATTGGCAACATGTACGCCGACGAAGCTCTGTTCGCTGCCAGAATCCACCCGCTTAGCAAAGCAAATAGCCTGTCACCCAAAGAAATCAAAAATCTCCACAAAGCCATCGTTGATGTTCTACGCTCAGCCATCGACAGCAAAGGTGCCAGCATTGACACCTACAAGCGCCCCGATGGGCAGCTGGGCACCGCCCATTCCAACTTCAATGTCGCTCACCGCGGCGGCAAGCCATGTCCCATCTGCGGCACACCCATTCAGCGCCTTGCCATCAGAAACCGCGGCAGCTACTTCTGCCCCAACTGCCAAAAGCTTTAGATTAGCTGAAAGTTAGGGCGCTTGAAAAGACCCACAGCTTTATCCAATCCCAGAAGCCACAAGCTTACCCAAAGCTGCTCTGAGCCGCTTAAGGCACCGCTCTTTGCCTAATACATCCATAGTTTGAAACAGAGGCGGAGCTGCTGTTCTTCCCGTAATCGCTACACGCAGCAGACCAAAAAACACGCTGGTCTTCAATTTAAGCTCCTCAGTCAATGGTCGAAAAACAGCCTCCAGCGAAGCCGCACCCCAATCCTTCAACCCATTCATCTTAGCAACCGAAGCCTGGAGACTTTTAATCGCTTCAGCCTCCTCGATTTTACCCAGGAGCAGCCCTACATCATATTCCAGTTCATCCACAAAGAAAAACTCGCTGAGCTGCGGCGCTTCAGCCAGAGTTCTGGCTCTCTCTTGAATAAGAGGCACAATCTGGCGAATATAGCCAATGTCCAATGGACGACTAATTTCCGATGGCAAGTCTCTTTGCAGAAAGGGCATAGCTCGCTGGGTAAATTCTTCCGAGCTCAAACCCCGGAGATAAACTCCATTCATCCAATCGAGCTTATCTTTGTTGAACACGGCCGCAGTTCTGCTTATCCGCTCCAGGGAGAAATGCTTTACTATCTCTTCTCGCCTCAAAAGCTCCGTCTTGTCATCCAACGACCAGCCAAGCAGAACTAGAAAGTTAAACATCGCTTCGGGCAAATAACCCTGCTCTCGATATTCAGTGATGGCCGTAGCCCCATGCCGCTTACTCAACTTCGACCTATCCGGCCCCAGAATCATGGGCAAATGGGCAAACTGCGGTGGCTGCCAACCCAGCGCCTGGTAAAGCAATGCATGACGAGGTGTGCTCGATAGCCACTCATCAGCCCTGAGAACATGGGAAATCGCCATCAGGTGGTCATCGACTATATTAGCCAGATGGTAAGTAGGATAGCCATCGGACTTGAGGAGAACGAAATCATCTAGGGTGGTGTTTTCAAAGACTATCTGGCCACGCAGCAAATCATTGAATGAGGTTTGGCCTTCAAGAGGCGTCTTAAAACGAACCACTGGGATAATCCCGCTCGCCTCCATCTCAGCCCTTTGTTCTCGTGTAAGATTGCGGCAGCGGCGGTCATAGCCCGGTGGCTGCTTTCGCTTTATCTGCTCCTGACGCATCGACACCAATCGCTCTGTAGAGCAATAGCACTGATAAGCTAGCTCCTGCTTTAGCAACCTATCAGTCACCTCACGGTAAAGCTCCAGCCGCTGTGACTGGAAATAAGGGCCCTCATCCCAATCAAGCCCCAACCAACGCAGACTCCCCAAAATAACATCTGCCGCTCCCTCCACCAGGCGAGCGACATCGGTATCCTCAATCCGCAAAATAAAAACGCCGTTATTATGCCGGGCAAAGACCCAGTTAAACAGAGCCGTCCTGATGTTACCCAGATGAGGATAGCCGGTTGGACTGGGAGCAAAACGAACCCGTACCATTTCCTTAGACATAGCTAGCCTGGCTCCGAGCATAGGGCCTTGTGAAAGCTACCTGCCTTACCGGCAGTTTTACCACGTAAGTATCAGCAATCTTATCATGTATCCCTTGTTTGCGGCTGTCAAAGGCAACCCAGATAAAGCCGATAAACAAAGGTACCGCTGAGACGATGTATCCCAAAAAACGGTACAGCACACATGGCCATTTAACTGGAGAACTGTCAGTTCGAATAACCTTTATCCCCGCCGCCATTTTCCCGGGCGTTTGCCCTCGCCATGCCCAGAAGCCCAACCAATAAGCCACCGATAATACTAACCCGCTTGGCGCCCAGATTATCGGAGCCGGAAAAAAGCAGCCAATAATCCCAACAATAATCCCTAGAATCAAGAGGTCAACAACACCTGCCCCGAGCCTAACCCAGAAGCCAGCATACTCTAAGGCAAACTCTCTTGGCTTCTTCTCCAACCCTAATTCCTTTTGAAAAACTTAGCTTTTATTCCACATTCCCAGATTCACTGAATACAACAAATCACCCCACAACGCTTATGTAATCAGAGGAATATCCTGAGAAGATACAGAGAACGATTAATAGATTACTGCCAAATCCTTACTTTTTGGTCAGGATACGGTACATGCCTTCAAGTTCGTTCAAGCGTCTCCTAATCCGCTCGGTTAGCTGCTCAGCCTGCTTCAAGGCATTCCGGGTATCTTCAATGTCAGTTGTGATTTTGAACAGTAACTCGTTTCTCCGGACTGCCGAATCAGCTTCAAAAGTCTCCAGACTACCATACTCACCGTACTCGGCCTGTAACTTCGAGTATAAGTCACCCTCGCGCCCCATCTGATCTTTCTTTATTTGACCGAAAGACTTATCAGCACCCTTCATCTTTAATACCTCTCTTCAAATACAATTTAACACATTATCCATGCGCTAAGCAATAGGGAAAGGCAAAAAATTAAAATCTTTGCCGCCTATGAGTCGGATAGCCTGTTTCAAGTCTGAAGGCAATTCACAGGTGAACTCTCGATACTCACCGCTGGCAGGTAAACGGAAACCCAATCGGTAAGCATGGACGAACTGCCGCTTAACATAGGCTGACCTGACACCGTATACCGAGTCACCAACGACCGGATAGCCTATAGCCGATAAATGGACTCGTATCTGGTGAGTCCGGCCAGTCTCAGTGGTAATCTCAAGTAAGGTGTATTCACCCAGATATTCCTTCACCTTATATTTGGTCCTGGCTTGTCTGCCGCCAGATACTACCGCCATGCGTTTGCGATTAGATGGGTCACGCCCGACAGGAGCATCGATAATGCCCTGACTCGGAGTCAGTTTGCCTTTAACTAAGACAAGGTAGCCCTTGGATACTGACCGCGCTTTAAACTGATTAATCAAATATTGCTGAGCGGAGCTATTCTTGGCGATAATCATCAACCCCGAGGTATCCCTGTCCAAACGGTGAACTATACCCGGCCGCACGGCATCACCAAAGTTAGCCAAACCTGGGCAACGAGTTAAAAGGGCATTGACTAAAGTATGAGAGGGATGCCCCGGGGATGGATGGACAACTAACCCAGCCGGCTTATCTATAACCAGAAAGTCCTCATCCTCATAAATTATATCCACCGGTATAGGCTCAGCAACAAGTGAAACCTGTTCGACAGGCGGTAAGCTAACATGAATCTCGTCTCCAACGTTCAATTTCTGGCTTGCCTTAGCTTCACACCCATTAACCTTAATATAACCCTGCTCGATCAACTTCTGAAGTCGAGAGCGTGACAACTCGGGATATACCTTAGCCAGATATTTATCAAGGCGAATTGCCGATTCAGCTACCTGCAATATTTTAACTTCTGGCTCCAGCGGAACTGACATCTCCTTTTCTCAGCGCCCGAAAGATGAAAACAGCCAAAACTATAGCACCAACAGTTATGGCTGAGTCAGCGGCATTAAATGCTGGCCAGTGAAAATCACGCCACAGGCGAACATCAATAAAGTCGGTAACATAACCAAAACGAAGACGGTCTATAAGATTGCCTACAGCACCGCCAAAAACCAGACCCAGAGCAAAGCTGCTCAGCAAGCTAATCCGGGAAAGATAGCGATAAAACAGCAAAATAGTCACTAACCCGACTATAGCGACTAGAGTTAACAGGAAGGCTTGATTTGCGAAAAGACCAAAAGCCGAACCAGTATTCCGTACATTGGTCAAGCTTAAACAGCCAACCAAGGGGATTGTTTCATAGAGGTCTAAATAGGACCTGACCCAATGCTTGCTTAACTGGTCTAACGCCACCACAAAGGCAGCAATGACGAGGAATAATCCTCCCCGCCACCTGCTACCTTGCCGTTCTACTTCTGGCATTCTTCGCCTGGCGCGCTTTACACTCAAGACACAAGTTCGCTTGCGGCAATGCCTCAAGCCTAGCCGGCTCTATGGGCCGACCGCACAGGTCACATATACCATATGTGCCAGCTTCATATTTCTTTAGAGCGTGCTCCACTTCCACCAGAGCGTCAGTCAACCGTCTCTCCAGAGCCATCCTCTTCTCCAACTCAAAAGCCTCAGTAGCTCCCTCTTCTCGCTTTCCGAAGGGACTGCCTTCCCGCTGCTCGTCAGCAGACTTCTCCTCAGCCTTCAGCTGCTGAAGCTCATGATTCAGACGCATCTGCCCTTGTTTTAAGCGCTCAAAAAGCTCAGTAAAATTGGCCATCACACAAACCTGTCTCAACATGCTGTAGAAATTATTCTAGCCTATGCTAGCTATGAAAGCAAGCTAGTCAACCATACCTTATTTATTTGTACCCCCTGAACCCTTCTCCTTTTGTCATTCTGCGGGAACGAAGTGACCGAAGAATCTAGCTCAGGGTAACCTCTACAAAGGACTAGATTCTTCGCCTCGCTCAGTATGACAGGTATAATTGCTGTGCCATCCTCTTAGTCAACCATGAGACGTAGCTGGCGTATAGCGCCTATCGCCTGTCCCCGCCAGTGATTATTGGCGAAGATAAAAGTCTTTTCAGCCAGACTCTTCAGCTTGCTTATCCGTGGCAGCCATTCCTTCAGCTCCTCGACTGAATAAGTGTAATCATACCTTTCGTAAGCGTGCTCATGCTGCCACCACTTAGCTGCATTACGGCCATGAAAACGCACATAGCCAATACTACTGGTAACTTCAGCCAAAGGAGGCAGAAGCTTCGGCAACTGCGGCTCATCAACACAGCAGAAACCAAGGTTACGGTTTCGCAACCAATCGAAGACCCCGAGCTTCAGCCATTGAGAGTTGCGAAATTCAACAACCACCGGTAAATCACCCAGCCGTTCCCGAAAAAGCGCCAGGTAATCACAACTCTGACGGCTGAAGCCAAAGCTAAAGGGAAATTGAGCTAACACACAGCCCAGTTTACCGGCATCAATAAAAGGTTGGAGCATATGCACAAAAGCCACAAAAACCCCGTTATCTTGCTGACGCTGATGCGTCATCTCCTGATTCGCCTTAACTGAAAACATGAAACCTTCTCCAGTCTTATCAATCATAGCTTCCAGCACAGAAAGCTTAGGTAAGGCATAAAATGTAGAATTCAGCTCTAAAGAATTGAATTCACGAGCATAGTAACTAAGCCATTCCCGCCGCGGCATCCCACGAGGATAGAAGTTACCTACCCAATCACTATAGCTGAAACCAGACGTGCCTAAGTAAAGCACAACTTAGTCTAGCACAGTCGTCAGATGAAACAAAGCTGACTCAGCTTTGAATAAACCAGCAACGACAAGTTCGTTGGCTTTCTATCAAGCTATATGGCAGCGATAATGGCCATTATCCCAACTACGATAAGATAAACGCCCACTATATAGTTGAGTATCTTGGGGAAAATCATCACTACGATGCCGAAGATAAGGGTTATTATTCCCCACACTAAACCGGTCACTTGTAACATAGAAACGTTCCCTCCTTCCTGAAATAGCTTATATACCACACAAATTGGCAGTTAATACTCCTAGAGATACCCTGCTTACCTCAAACAGAAGGCTCTTATCTATTTATAAAAGCGAGCACACCCCAAACAATAAGGAAAATGCCGAGAATCCACTGGACAAAACCAGGCCATACCAGAATCAAGATACCAGCCACTATGGCTAATATCCCCATGGTGACACCACTCACGGTTATACTTTTCTTCGCCATATGACCTAGACCTCCTTTAGTTTAGTTGCTGCTTATATTACTGGGTAGCATGTCAAAGAGCTGACATTTCTCCGGGATTTCTCCCGCTAACACCCTCGCCTGTGAAATAATATATCAACCCTTTCAAACCCTGTCAAGTGTCCTGCCCTCAGAATTCAAGCCTCGTTCCATTAAGTCTCACTTCTTCGAGAAGCCTGGCAACTCCCTCCACACCTTCATCACTCCATCTCGCACCAACCTCAAGTCCGCCGGTTTATCTCCCTAAACTCCCTCTCTACGGCGCTGGTGGCTACCATCACGAGCTCCGGGACAACCATAGATACTCCTCCTTAATCTACTCTCCATTATATAAATCCCCTCGCCCCGGAAAAATATCATCCCAATGTTACACTACCATTGATTTACAGCCTATGCTGTCAATACCCATTAAGGTCGTTCACGAATAGCAAATTGTCATTCTGAAGGAGCGTAGCGACCGAAGAATCTCACTCAGGAACAATGCCATCAAAAAAGCAGCGGATGGTCTCTTTGGACAACATCCGCCGCTGCAGCCATCGAGCGAATCGGAGAAAGCCTTATACTTCCCTGAACTCGCCTTCTACAGTACCTTCCTCGCCACCGGGAGGTCCACCAGGGACTTCGTCACCAGGAGCCTCACCAGGCGGAGGTGGCGCCCCCCCAGCCTGCCCATAAACGGCAGCACCGATCTTTTGCATCGCTTGAGACAGCTCTTCCGTAGTGGTGCGCATATAATTGATATCCGTGCCTTGAAGAGCCGAACGCAATGCAGCTATCTTGCCCTCCACCTCCTGCCTTAAGTCGGCCGGTATCTTATCCCCTTGTTCGCGGAGCGTTCGCTCAGCAGAATAAACCAGTGCGTCAGCCGTATTGCGACCCTCTACCTCGTCTTTCTTTCTGGCATCCTCAGCGGCATGAGCCTCGGCGTCCCGCCTCATCTTCTCCACTTCCTCTTTGTTCAGACCACTGGAAGCAGTAATAGTAATCTTCTGCTCCTTGCCTGTGCCTTTGTCTTGAGCCCGAACATTTAAGATACCATTAGCATCAATATCAAAGGTAACCTCAACCTGGGGTACACCTCTCGGTGCCGGTAAAATACCGTCAAGTACGAAACGGCCTAAAGTCCGATTATCCGCCGACATCGAACGTTCCCCCTGAAGCACATGGATTTCCACGCTGGGCTGGTTATCAGACGCCGTGCTGAAAATCTGGCTCTTCGAAGTTGGAATGGTAGTGTTTCGCGGGATGAGCGGCGTTGCCACCCCACCAAAAGTCTCTATCCCCAAAGTAAGCGGCGTAACATCAAGCAAGAGAACCTCTCTCACATCCCCCTTAAGTACACCCCCCTGAATGGCAGCTCCTAGAGCCACTGCTTCATCCGGATTAATACCTTTAATCGGCTCCTTGCCGAAGAACTGACGCACTATATCCTGAACCTTAGGCATTCTCGTTTGACCGCCAACCAGAATCACATCGCTTATCTGAGCTGCAGTAAGGCCAGCATCGGTTAAGGCCTGACGGCAAGGCCCAATGGTTTTCTCCAGCAAGTCCATTGACAGTTGTTCCAGCTTAGCCTTGTTCAAAGTTATATTCATGTGCTTTGGCCCGGAAGCATCAGCCGTGATGAACGGTAGATTTATCTCCGTCTGACCTACTGTAGACAGCTCGCGCTTGGCTCTCTCCCCAGCGTCCTTTAGCCGCTGCAAGGCCATCCTATCCTGCTTCAAATCTACGCCTGACTCCTTCTTAAACTCATCACACAGCCAGTCTATAATTCTCTGGTCAATATCATCCCCACCGAGGTGGGTGTCACCAGCAGTCGATTTCACTTGAAAAGTGCCTTCGCCAAGCTCAAGAACAGAAACGTCAAACGTGCCACCACCAAGGTCATAAACGGCGATAGTTTCCTCTTTCTTTTTATCCAAGCCGTAAGCCAGTGCTGAGGCTGTCGGCTCATTAATAATGCGCAGCACATTCAAACCGGCAATCGCTCCAGCATCCTTGGTTGATTGGCGCTGGCTATCGTTGAAATAAGCTGGCACCGTAACCACAGCGTCGGTAACCTTCTCGCCAAGGTAAGCTTCGGCATCAATCTTCAGCTTCTGTAGAATCATAGCCGAGATTTCTGGCGGACTGTACTGCTTGCTCCCCATCATCACCCAAGCATCACCATTGCTGGCTTCAACTATTTTGTAAGGCAGTCGCTTTATGTCATGCTGGACTTCAGAGTCTTTGAATTTGCGCCCCATGAGCCTTTTCACACTGAAAATGGTATTCTCTGGATTTGTGATTGCCTGCCGTTTTGCCAATAATCCAACCAGCCGCTCGCCCTTTTTGTCAATAGCCACTACCGAAGGTGTTAGCCTTTCCCCCTCAGCATTGGGGATTATTTTCGGCTCACCACCTTCGATAACCGCCACCAGACTGAACGTGGTGCCTAAATCAATACCAACTGCTTTACCCATACTATCCTCCTTCTGGCACTAGATTTTTATGACTATTATCATTTTTCTACTCTGTTTCCCTATTTAAATCTTCCTCACCATGTTTGGCAGCTTCAGTAGCCACCGTCTCGCCACCCTTCCCCACCACCACCTGTGGCGCCCGAAGTAACTTGTCCTTTAGCTTATATCCCTTTCGAACCTCATCAAGCACCACACCTTCCACACCCTCCTGCTGAGCTACTGCTTCATGAAGGCTCGGGTCGAATTTCTCGCCTACACACTTCATTTCGGCCAGCCCATGTTTATTCAAAACATCTAATAACATTTTTTGAATCTGCCTAAAGCCAGTAATCCAACCGAGGCCTTTACTCGCAGGAGCAACCCCTTCAAAAGCCCGGCCAAAAGCATCCAGCACCGGCAATATATCACAAACCAGTGTGGAGTTGGCCCAGTTTATCAGCTCTTTTTTTTCCTGTTCCTCGCGTGTTTTATAGTTTCTAAAATCAGCCTCAGCCTTCTGCCAGTTGGCCAAATACCGCTCAGCATTCTCCTTCTCCTGAGCAAGGGCTTCTTTTAAAGACTCTGTATCATCCTCAGCTAGCTCAGACGCTTCACTCTCAGATACCACTTTGTCTTCTTCAGCCAATATAAAGCCTCCTTATAGCATCTCTAATCACCCCGGCAAACTCCAGCCACTAGACCACTCAATACCTCGGACATATAGTCCACCGTAGAAATAGCTCTACGGTAATCCATCCGAGTTGGACCGATCACGCCAATGGTGCCACCAACCCGACCAGGGATACCATAGCGGCTGAAAACCAAGCTCAAATCGCGCAATGTCTCATCTCGATTCTCCTCACCAATCACGACTTGCACCCCAACATCGCTCGACTGCTGGGCGAAAGCGGAGCTAAGCCACTCCTTCGTCTCCATCAACTCCATAATACTCAACATCTTGTCCTTTTGAGCAAACTCAGGTTGTCCAAGCATCAAGCGCAATCCTTCAAGGTAAGGTTGCTCGTATTCCAGCTCATCCTCAGCAGCCATTATGTCAGTCACGGCTTCAGTTACTTGCTCCTCTTCCGAGGGAAGCTCTAGCTTCTTAGCCAAAATCTCGGAACTTGTCAGCCCCGAACAAACAACATTTAATTTGTTAGCCAGGATTGTTAGCTGTTCTTGCGTCACTGGCTCACCGAAAGATAAGAGCTGCCGCTTGATAATAGCCTCACTGAGTACTAAAACCATGAGTGCCACGAACTCTTGCAAGGCTACCAGTTCTAAGTGCTTAAATCGACACTGTCTTGGCTTAGGAGAAGTGACCAAAGCTGCATTTCTAACCAGGCGTGCTGCGATAGTTGCTGCCAGCTTCAGCCATCTCTCAAATTCTTCTTCAACCTCGCGGAAAAGCTTACGAATGTGATACTGCTCCTCCAAGGGAAGCTCGGCTTCCTTAGCCAGCGACTCCACATAGTGACGATAACCCTTATCTAAAGGCACACTGCCAGCCGAGGTATGAGGCCGGATAATATAGCCCGCCTCTTCAAGATAGGTCATGTCATTGCGAATAGTCGCCGGACTCACCCCTAGCTGATAATTACGAAAAATAGTCTCCGAAGCTACAGGCACCGCCGTAGCAATATACTCGCTGACTATTATCCTCAGAACATCTTCTCTTCTTGGAGTCAAACCTTTCAACATTTTTAGCACTCTCCCTCCAAGACTGCTAACTACTATAATTTACCACTATATCGACAATATGTCAAAACCGAAAGGGGCTTGAAAAAGGCGGCCTTAAGGCCGCCTTTTTCAAGCCATCACAGCAATCTACTGTTACTTATCTGAATAGGTAACCTCAAGAACGACCCCTTCTGGCCATTCAATAAATTCGGCGACATGGTTGCCGTTATACCCCTTCAGGAATAGAGCCTCTACCTGGAAGCGGGTAGCAGCCGCAGCAGCAACATTAACTATTTCTTGAGTTATATCTAATTCGGTCGGTGGGGCGGTCTGAACGGGGACGTTTATCAGATTGCTGCCAGTGTACTGAAATGCCGGCAGCTCATCACCATACTTGACCTTCCAGAATCGCAGCCCGTTAAGTCCAGTAGTGCTGGAAAATGGGTTTCCAGCTATTCTGGGGTTAGGGAACTTAAGACTGGCGTTTTGTATTTTCTTCCCCTGCAAGCTCCAAACATCAAAGCTCCAGAAGGCACAATAACCTCTGTCAGGGTCATTATCATCGTCACCAGCCCATGTCCTGGAATTGTCTGTAGCCCCATCTGAACGCACCGTGCCAGTCTCCTGGGCAACCGGCGTGATAGTTACTGTCATTGCAGCTGCCGCCACGGTAACCATTATATTTCCTGTGGTTTCGCCGCCTTTGCCATCGCTGAGTATGACTGTGACGTTAAAATTTCCGCCTTTATTCGGCGCTACCCAGGTAACCTTGTTGCCTACGCCACTGATGCTCCCCTCGCTGGCTGACCAGCTATAACTGACCGCATCACCGTCAGGGTCGGTAGCAATGCAGGTAATCGTCGTCCTGCCTCCATACAATAACCCAGAAGGGTCGGCAACCAAGCTGGAAATTGCCGGCGACTGATTGGCGCCAACCGTTATGTCCAGACTTCTCTGCGCCGAACCACCCTTGCCGTCCTCCACAGTGACCGTGATGGTATAAGTCCCGTAATCCGGCGGAGCCTTCCAAATAACAATGGGGCCGGCACCGCTGAAACCACCACCTGTGCATGCCCAGATGAAATCTAACTGGTCGACATCTGCATCTTGGGCTATGCACTGAATCTCAGTATTGCCCGATGGATAAAGCTGCATATTCTCCGCCACCAGGCTGGAGATTACCGGCGGTTGATTGCCGCCCGGCGTCGGTGGCGGCGGCGGCATCTCTCGTGGGCCGCAGGCACCACTCAGCATGGCCATAACAGTTATCATAACCAGGACTATACCGAAGCCGCTTTTGAAAATGTTCATCTTCATTTGCCTCCTTACATAAGAGTATATCTCAACTCAACACTGTCAGCAATCAAAGCAAACCCCCAATACTCATCAAGACTATTGTTTCGTGCTAGCCGCAATATCATAGCTTATAATCTTCCAGGCATCGGGACCAACAGTCTTAACACTAAAGTCCCACACCTCATTTGGCTGCAGATTCTGCTTAACAGCTGATTCGGTAGCTACGAGATTCTTGCTCTTATCATAGAAATTAACTGCTATCATAGCAAAGTTTATGGTGACATCGCTAACATTCTGGGCTCTGCCAATGACCACGGCTGTGCTTTGAGGCGCACCACCAGTGAACTCATGCACCGTCATGCTATGGCTCAGTATTTTCAGTTCCCCACGTGAAACATCACCACCATGTGTCGCACAGCCAACAAAAATTGTCAGTAAAGCCAACATCGAGACGGCAGCTACAATCCTAACTCCCTGCTTCATCTCACTTGCGCCTCTTAAAGGGCCGACACAACCCCCCTTTCTTGTCACCGCCCGCAACAACTCTTATGCGGCCTAGGCACCACACTGACGGTTAGGGCGGCTTCATCGCTGCCCCCATTGTTGTCCTTGGCTATCACCATAATGTGATAGTCACCGTAATCATTTGGCAACTCCCAGGTGACAGTAGGCCCTTCACCTATTAGGCTGCCACCAGTGGATGACCACTTGAGCTGCACTGCATCGCCTTCAGGGTCCGAAACAGCGCATCTGATGTCAGAGGCACCCCCAGGGTAAACATTTATATACTCCGCCTCAAGACTTGAGATTACTGGAGACTTATTGCCCTTCGGCTCCGGCGTCACCAAACAAGCACTAAACAGCACTGCCAGCACCACGACTATGCCCAAACCGATTTTGCAGATATGCGAATTCACTAATGCTCCCTCCCTCAAACAAACTAGCAAAAGTATATACAGGCGTGGCAATTTTAGCAAGGTGTTGACAGAAATCAAACACCCTGGTATCATTCACTGAATGAATGTTCATTCAACACATAGATGTTCATCATATCGGAGAAACCGATGAGGATGACCAGGCAGGAACAGAAGGAGAGCATTGCCAAGCAAAGGAAGCAGCAGATTTTTGATGCTGCTGTGAAGGTCTTTTCCCAAAAGGGGTTTGACCAGTCTACTATTCCCGATATAGCTCAAGAGGCTGGGGTAGCAGTAGGTACTATTTACAACTACTACCAGAGCAAGCACGACCTGCTATTGTCAATTATCAGGAGCTACATCGTTACCGAGTCTTTTATCGGCCTATTGGAGCAGCCGTCGGAATCAGATGACACCGCTTTCCTTTTTTCCCTTATTAATGAACGCCTAAGTATTGGCCTAGACAACACTGATGTAATGCAACTTCTAATGAGCGAAATACGGCGAGATCCGAAATTACGGCGGCAATACATTGAGCAAGTTGTTGTGCCTACCTTCAAACTCTTAACAGAATACCTGGAATCGAGGATAGCCAAAGATAGTTTTCGCCCCTCGAATATCCCCATAGTTGTGCGAGCCTTGATTGGCATGATAATAGGCTTATCAATCATCTCCAATATGGAGGGAGAAATGGGACCTATGCGAAGGATTCCACGCCAGGAACTAGGGGCTGAGGTGACAAAATTGATCTTAGAAGGTATCGAAAGGAAGTGACCTGAAACAAAAAGCAGCCAATTTTGATGAATCGTGCTTACGGAACAACGCTTTAACAAAATGACATGCAGGGGGTAATAGTGCAATGAAAATTGAGAGAAAAAAATCGATCAACCAACTGATAGCGTTAATTATTGCAAGCTTCATCATGGTTTTCGCTCTGACTTCATGCCGGCCTACGGAAAGTAAACCCACCACCAGCCCCTTACAACTAGCCCAATCCAAGTCTGGCAGTTACATTGCTGGCATTGAGGTCCGCGGTAATCTCTCTTTCCCTAACCAACAGAAGCTTTATTTCAGCACCTTCAGTACCATAAAGGAAATAGATGTAAAAGAAGGTGACTCAGTCAGCGAGGGGCAGCTACTGGCCCGTTTGGACAATACTACCCAGCGATTGGCTGTGGATTCAGCCCAGTTTGATGTTAGCAAAGCCAAAAACGCTATGCAAAAACGGGTTTGCCCTACCCCGGGAAGAACGGTTTATGAGTTCCTGAATGCCCCCAGTGTTCTCGATACCCTGGAAGCAATGCAGGTGGAACTGGAAAAGGCAGCCGCATCAATAACTACTAAAGAGTATGATGAAGCCAGTAATGAGCTTTCATTGGCAAGAGACGACCTTGAAAGAGCCAAAGGGATACTTCTGGACAGCTATATCCAAATTTATTCCTTCGGGCTCAGCCAAGAGACACTAATCCAGCTTAGTCTTGATTTGGAGAAGGCCAAAATTGCCCTGGAAAAAGCCAAGAATGAACTGAGTAAAACAGAACTCTACGCTCCTTTTGAAGGCATCGTCACCGACATCCCAGTTAAAGAGGGCGATGTGATATCGTCAGTAAATTACACTACCATACCCATCATTCACCTCATTGACCCAAGCGTATTGGAGATGGAAGGGTTTATTGACGAAATGGACAGGCCCCGAGTAAATATAGGCGATAAAGCTGTAATCACAGTTGACGCCTTGCCTGACCTCAAGCTCACGGGCAAGGTAAGTTTCATCTCGGAAGTCGGTACAGTCCGCTCTGGATTGGCCTATTACAAGGTCACCATAAGCGTGGAACCACCGTTCAGCCCTGAATTCAAGCATGGTATGGGGGCTACCGCAAGGATATCCCCTGAAGGCAAGTCATGAGGATAAAGGTCGAAACCCTTACCACTGGGCTTTACAGAAGAGGCACAATGATGGAGGTAACTGGCATATGAAGATAATAAATCTGGCAAGTTTAGACGGGCGCCGCAAGATAGGTGCCCTGATAGTCATTATATTGGTTATAGTAGGTATCGGAGTCGGTTTCAATTTGTGGTATCAGAGTTCGAGATACATAACTACCGATAATGCCCATATCAGTGCTCCCCTTATTTCCGTCAGCGCGCTGGGAACTAGCCAGATAATCAGCCTGGATGTAGATTTAGGTAGCTATGTAGAGCGGGGGCAAAGGGTGGCCGAGGTGGGTCAACCTCGAGTCTCCGACAGCACTAACATGAGGGGCTTTAAGGCCGTCCCCACCAGCCCTACAGGGGTAGAGGCGCCGGTTTCCGGCTATGTGGCCGCTATCTGGGCCTACCCCGGGTCGGTTATAACCATCGGACAACCAATCATGACCTTATATGACTCTTCTAACGTCTGGGTTACGGCCAACATTGAAGAGACCAAAATGAGCCGGGTACATCCAGGCCAGACGGTAAAAATCAAGGTGGATAGTCTGAGAGGTGTTACTTTAGAGGGTACGGTGGAGGGAATAGCAGCAGCTACTGCTGCTACTTTTTCCCTTATACCCCAGCAGGCCACTACCGGCACTTTCATCAAGGTAGTTCAGGTGGTGCCAGTAAAGATAGCCATTGAAAAACCCGACGGTTCCGTGCTACTCCCCGGGACATCGGTGGAAGTGAAAATCAGTACCAGGTAATTTATTACGGGTGAAATTCTAGATGCCTGCGTCAAGCCAATCGAAGGTAATATTGGTGGCCATTGCTGGCACCTTTATGGTCATTTTAGACCAGACAATTGTCAATGTTGCTCTGCCCCACATTATGGCGGTTTTCAATGAAACCGCTGACCGGGCTCAACTCGTAATTTCTGCTTATCTGATGGCCACGGCTATAAGTACACCAGCCGCTGCATTTCTGAGTACTCGTTTTGGCATTAAAAGAGTCTACCTGCTAAGTCAGGCAGGTTTCCTCGCCGGCTCGGTTCTCTGCGGGATGGCCTGGAATACCAATATCCTAACTCTTTTCCGCATTATCCAGGGCTTGAGCGGCGGTTTACTTATGCCCCTCGCTATGACCTTTTTGTTCACCAGCGTGCCCCATGAACAACGAGGCAGTGCAATGGCCCTTTTTGGCATACCCATGATGCTGGGACCTGCCATCGGGCCCACCCTTGGAGGCTACCTTGTGGACAGTTGGAGCTGGCGCATGTGCTTCTATGTGAATGTGCCCGTGGTGATACTTGCTATTTTTATGGGACTTTACTGGATCGACGATACTTCAAAGTCCCTGATGTCCTTTGACTACAAGGGGTTTTTGCTCGCAGCCATCGGGTTTAGTTCGCTACTATATGGACTATCCTATGCTCCAAGCTGGGGCTGGGGTGACGGACGAATTGTAGGGCTATTAACCCTAGGTATTGTAAGCATTGTAGTCTGGATAATATTGGAACTAAGGGAGAGATACCCCATGCTTGATTTGCGTATCTTCACTTACGGCGGTTATTCACTAGCCATAGGCATAAACCTCGTAACCACTATCGGTCTTTTTTCAACCGTATTTTTGCTGCCGTTGTTTTTGCAGAACCTCCGAGGCCTTTCGGCTTTCCATACTGGCCTTTTGCTCCTCCCTATGGCTTTGGGCTCCGCGATTACCATGCCCATAAGCGGCCGCCTCTACGATAAAATTGGGCCGCGCGTCCCGATTTTGATGGGCCTTCTACTCACCGCTTTTGCGACCCTCTGGCTCCAGGGATTGGACATAACTACGCCTGATTCTGCACTCCGCCTAATCCTGTTCTTGAGAGGAATGGGACTGGGCCTAGCCATGATGCCTGTAATGACCTTTGCCTTAGCAGCGGTGCCCATGGAAATGACTTCCCAAGCTTCATCGCTCACCAATGTCACACGGACGGTTTTTGCTGCACTAGGTACTGCTATTTTCGCAAGCCTGCTGGATCACTTTCACAAAACCTATCTGGGTACACTTGCCCAGACGGTTACTCCAGACTCAGTCGAAGCCCTCCGTGTTTTATCCGTTATCCAGGCAACAGCACTCAAGTCCGGGCTGACCATGGAGGCTGCCCGCCTGGCAGGCACTTCGATGCTTTATCAATTTGTTAATCTTAAGGCTTTCGTTATGGCTTTTGACAGCGATTATGTCATAAGTGCGCTAATAGTGTTTGCAGGGATTCTGCCGTCACTTCTACTACCTCACGGCTCTATGAAAAAGAGGATAATAGCCGGTGAGATATCCCTTGGTTAACTCTTTCGCAGCCTTAGAATTCATTCAGCTACAACAGGACATCTGTCGGCGCTGTAACACTTAATCCCTACAGATACAAAGAATTGGAATTGTTGACCTGATTTGGGACTAATGGTATTATTCTCTAAATATCTCGGAGATACATGATTGGCTGACAACGCCAGGCAAGATACCGAAATCGCTCGATTTCTTAAGCTGGAAGCTAGGCGGCAAAAGGAAACTATAAATCTTATTGCCGCCGAAAATTTCACCAGCCGAGCGGTGCTCGAGGCCCAAGGCTCCATACTAACAAATAAGTATGCCGAAGGTTACCCGCAGCGCCGCTATTATGCCGGCTGCCCCAATATAGATGCCATCGAAAGCCTGGCAATCGAGCGAGCCAAGAAACTGTTCAATGCTGAGCATGCCAACGTCCAGCCCCATAGCGGTAGTCAAGCCAATATGGCGGCCTATTTCGCCTTTCTCGAGCCCGGCGATACCGTTATGGGAATGAGCTTAAGCCATGGCGGTCACCTAACTCACGGCGCCCCAGCCAATTTCTCAGGGAAATGGTATAACTTTGTCCCCTACGGGCTCGACCCAGGAACTGAAAGGCTCGACTACAACAATATAGAAAGCCTAGCCCTAAAGCACAAGCCCAAGCTTATTGTCGCTGGAGCCAGTGCCTATCCCCGAATCATTGACTTCAGCCGCTTCCGCAGCATAGCCGATGCTGCTGGCGCACAGCTTGTGGCAGATATGGCTCACATTGCCGGATTAGTGGCTACCAATTTACATCCTTCTCCAGTACCGCATGCCCAAATAATTACCTCTTCCACTCACAAGACCTTGCGTGGTCCCCGCAGCGGCTTTATCTTATGCAAAGAAGCTCTAGCTTCAAAAATAGATGCCGCCGTTTTCCCTATGATGCAAGGTGGACCGCTGATGCACGCCATCGCTGCCAAAGCCGTAGCCTTCTTCGAAGCCATGCAACCTGAGTTCGCCACCTACCAAAAGGCAGTACTGGAAAATGCTCAAGTCCTCGCCGCTGAGTTAAAGCAGCATGGCTTGCGACTGATCTCCGGCGGCACCGACAACCACCTAATCCTCGTTGACCTTACTCAGACCGGAATAACCGGTATAGCTGTTCAGGAAGCCCTTGAGGCTGCTGGTATCCTGGTAAATAGAAATTCCATCCCCTCCGACCCCAGGCCACCGCAAATCACCAGCGGCATCAGATTGGGCTCACCCGCCGTCACCACCCGAGGTTTTGGCCCACAGGAAATGAAAACCATTGCTTCTCTAATCATCAAAGTACTTTCCCATCCTGAGGACAAAAAGATACAAAAGGAAGTAGCTGAGCAGGTCGTCTCCATGTGCCGCCGTTTCCCTACTCCGGGAATAGACTAGAACTTACTAATGAGGCTTTCCGCCAAAGACAGAAACAAAAAGCAATTTGACAGCCAATCAGGTCCCCAGCAAGAAGACCCTCTCCGCTAGTCTAAATCAAAAGTTCGTGGTAGAAACCAATGAGAACGAAATTTGCCATTGAAACCAAAGAGCTAACCAAGAAATACGGTGACCTCATTGCTGTAGATAAACTGAACCTCACAATAGATTACGGTGAGGTATTTGGGCTGCTTGGCCCGAACGGTGCCGGCAA
>JAPLHH010000275.1 GCA_026389735.1 Chloroflexota bacterium
TAGCGGCACCTATAACGCAGCGCTCCAGGGGCTCGAGATAGCCAAGCCCAAGTGCGAAGTACATGTAGTGGATAGCATGTCGGTATCAGTAGGTCTGGGGCTAATAGTTTTGGCGGCGGCTCGGGTAGCCAAGAGTGGTGGAAAGCTGTCGGAAGTTTTGGAGGAGACCAGTAAGGCCATCAGTAAGACTCAAATCCGCGCGCTGCTGGAAACCCTCCAATATCTGCTCAAGGGCGGGCGTATCACCAAGACAAAGGCGCTGGTAGGCACATTGCTCAACGTAAAGCCTATACTGAAAATGCGCGACGGTGAACTTGTTCAGGCAGCTATGGCCCGTTCTTATACCAAGGGTATAGAGCAATTATTCGAGTTCGCCAGGAGTTGTCCGAATCTGCAAGAAGTGGGTATATCGCATACCACAGTTTTCGAGGAGGCCGAGGCACTTAAGCAGCGCCTGGCTTCTGTCATCGATGAGAAACGAATTCAGATGTTCAGAGTAGGTGCTGGTTTGGGCGTTCACGGCGGACCGGGAACCCTCATCGTCGCTGCCAGGGGCGGCTAATCTTCGTCAGCTATTTGACCCATGACGGCATCCCGGCGGCTGCTATTTAAGCGGCTTCTCTAGCATCTCTTTCATCGGCTGCCAGTAGTAGTCACGCCATCCCTGCGACACGTCCTGATAAAGTTCCTCCGGGACTTCGGTCTGGGTAAAAGTGAGTTTGGAGGCACCTTTGTTTTCTTCAAGTAAGAAAGTAGCCTTTGAATAGTGTCCTTCCGGCCAGTCGCTGTACCGCCAGGATTGAACGATCTTACGGTCGGGCACCAACTCAAGATTTACACCCTCGATTTCGCCCTCGTAAATGCTGAATTTATCGCCCACTTTTTTAGTTATTCGGGCCTTAGAACCGGTAAGCTGCGAGTGTTTTTTGGCATACATAAGCGTCTCGTATATCTCATGTGGTGTAGCTTTGAAAGTCACTGTCTGGCGAATTGTTTTAGTCTTCATTTACTCCTCTTCGTCTAACCTGCATATTTACCCAGGCTATATAGATTGTAGCACCAATACTTAATATCGAACAATCAGCAGTTGCCATTAGGTTCTTCACGTGGCATAATGCTAACTTGGTTTAATATGTTCCCACGTAAGCCGGTAAGTCGATGAAGAAATTACTCTCCGGAAACGAAGCCTTTGCCCTCGGCGCCTACCATGCCGGTGTCATGGTGGCGGCAGCCTATCCCGGGACGCCGAGCACTGAAATACTGGAATCAATGGCTGGCTTCGACGATGTCTACGCCGAGTGGTCAACGAATGAGAAGGTGGCTATGGAGCTTGGCATGGGAGCCGCCTATGCGGGAGTCAGAGCTCTGGTATCGATGAAACAGGTGGGACTAAATGTGGCCAGCGACCCGTTTATGGCGGCCTCGATAACCGGTATTAACGGCGGGCTGGTGGTGATTGTGGCCGATGACCCCGGTGTATTCAGTACCCAGAACGAGCAGGATACGCGCCACTATGCCAAACTGGCTAAGGTACCTATGCTTGAGCCCAGCGACAGTCAGGAAGCCTATGACCTGATGGCAGTTGCCTTTGAACTCAGCGAGCAATTCGATACGCCGGTGCTGGTG
>JAPLHH010000115.1 GCA_026389735.1 Chloroflexota bacterium
GCATCATGCATGCCGTTAGTAAAATCAAAAACCAATGCTATGATGATAATAAAAATTATGAATAATAAGTTTAAATCCACAATATAACCCTCAACGCTAATAGACGGGAAGAGACAACTGTTGCTATAGCGTTAGTGGCATCAGTCCAGCCATTTGCGAATTCGGCCGCCAGAACCAACAGCAGCACTATGGCTAAGGATATACTCATATCCAACTTATCACGTTAGATTGAATTGCGAGACAAGTTCGGCATGGGGGTCAGGTATACTTCAGAGCCACGCCTTCTAGGGTGTTAGCCACATCCTCACACCTGTCTATGGCGGTCTCTATATCCTCGTAAATCTCACGCCACTTGATGAGGTAAGCAAAATCCGTTGAGTTAACAAAAAGCTCCGCGATCGCCGAGCGATAAACGCTGTCCCCCACGTTCTCCAGGCGATTAATCTCCACACATAGCTTAAGAAGCTTATTTCGGTCGATGCGGTCATGTATTTCAGACACCCCCTTCTCGACCTCAGCCACTGCCTGCACCAGAATATCGGTTAGCTCCTTGGCCTTACCAGTGGGACGCTCTACTTTGTAGAGTAACATAGAATCGGCCGCTGAGTGGATGAAGTCAGCTATATCGTCTAGAGAATAAGCCAGCAGGGCAATATCCTCGCGATCGAATGGCGTCACAAAGGTACGGTGTAATTCGGCGACAATTTGGTGAGTGATGGCATCCCCCTCGTGCTCCAGGCTAGTTATTACTTCCACCCTTTCCTTAACATGCTCCCATGTTTGCACCATATCTCTTAGCTTCTGAGCTATCTTAACTACATTCTGAGCGCTTTGCTCAAAAAGGACGAAAAACTTCTTTTCTCTGGGGATGAGGGATAACTTAAACAAAGAGGTGCCTCCATTGCCAACAAAACGGAGAAACAGGAAAGGTAATAGGACCTAAACACAGGGGGAAGGGCGAGCTGACACTCTGGTTCTGATTAAGACGAGCAAACATGACACTCTGCCGCCATCATTTTAGATGAGACATAGGCAGCAGTCAAGCCCACAGCGGATTCCATTTTCGTGTGCGCAGATGTATAATCAAGCTGGTGTGTCGCAGGTGGAATAAGTGAACAACTCAGCCATACTTCAACTAAGGAGAAAGGCTAAGATGGACATCTACACAAGCAAGATGAGGCGAATTACCATTGCCGTGTTGACGATAGCAGTAGCCGCTTTAGTTGTGAGCTTGCAGCCTTTCTTTCTGGGACAACTGGACATCAACACGGCCAGGCTGGTGAGTTGTCCGATTGCCTTTATTGTGCTGTGTTTTCTAATACTGCATTTCCTGCAAAACTGGCGACTGCTGTTGGCTCTGTTCAAAAACAAAAAATCGTACAGAATGAGCAGGCTGACGGTAACCCTGGCGATGATAGCGATTGGGATAACAGACATTGCCAGCGGCTGGCTTAGTGCTGTATCAGGTGAGGAACACTACATATTGTTCCCGATGTGGGTATGGAGCTGGACATTCACGCTTCTCGTGGCCATTCACGTCTACCAGCGCCGGGGGGTGTTTCTGTCCTACTGGAGAAAGCTGAGTCAGAGGGCTTGAAGGGGAAGCTATGAAACTCGGAGCCACCCAATGACGGGTCGTAACACGACACAACGTGAAATTTTTGCCTGAATTATGATAACATGGGTAGTCATCGGTTATTCACCCGAATAAAACGCTAGAACCTCAAGTTAGTTACCCATTGAGTAAGGAGCAAAAAATGAGGACAAAAGAGCAGTATATCCAAGGCCTGGCCAAGATGAAACGGAACATCTACGTCGACGGCGAGCTGATCGACCGCACAGACGAGCGCCAGATGGACTGCCTCAATACGATGGGCACCACGTTCGATGAAGCAGCCAAGCCGGAGAACCAAGACCTGTGCACCGCCATCTCTCATCTCACCGGTGAGAGGGTCAACCGATTTACCCACATCCATCAGAACACCGACGACCTGCACAGGAAGCAGGACATGACCCGCATGTACTGCCAGAAGGTGGGCGGTTGCATCCAGCGGTGCATGGGCATCGACGCCACCAACGCCACCTACAACGTGTCCTACGAAGCGGACAAGATGAACAACGGCGCCACCCAGTACCATGAGAACTTCAAGAAATGGCTCATCCGTTTCCAAACCGAGGACTTGGTGGGCTGCTGCGCTCAGACGGACGTCAAAGGCGATAGGATGCTGAGGCCTGCCGACCAGCCAAACCCTGATGCCTACGTACGGATCAAGGAGAGGCTTAGCGATGGCATCGTGGTCAGCGGCTGCAAGCTGCACATCTCCGAGGCCTCAGTGGCTGATGAGGTGCTGGTGGTGCCCACCCGGGCGTTGCGCCCTGAGGACAAGGACTACGCCGTCGCCTTCGCCATCCCGGGCGACTGGGAAGGACTGAAACAAGTGGTTACCATCCATAATCTCAGGCACAGGGAGCATTTCAAGCGCGGGTTCTTGCCAGGTGCCACAGATTCCTACATGTTTTTTGATAACTGTTTCGTGCCCTGGGAAAGAGTTTTCCTCGCTGGTGAATGGCAGCATGGCAGTGTGCTCGCCCTCCTCTTCGCCTTGTTCCACCGCCATTCCTATTCGGGCTGTAAGCCGGCCATCGGCGATATCCTCTTAGGGACTGCAGCCCTCGCCGCCGAGGTGAATAACATTCATAAGACGCCCCACGTTCGGGAGAAGCTAGCCGAGATCATCATGACCACCGAGTTGGGCTATGCTGCCGGATACACGGCTTCTGACCTTGGCAAGCCGGAGGTCTATATCCCAGGTGTAGGATTCGTTCCTTATGGCCCCGGCTCCTACATCCCTAATTCGATTTACTGCAACGTCGGCCGCTGCCTGACAGGCGAGGCGGTGTGGCGTGAAGCGGAGATACTCTGCGACATAGCTGGCGGCGTAGTAGCCACCTTCCCTCACGAAAAGGATTTCATGAACCCGGAGACCAGGGACCTGCTACTGAAGTACACCAAGCGGAATGCAGACATGCCGGTGGAGGATCAGGCCCAGTTCTGGCGGTACTTGGGCGACGTCCTCTGCTCAGCTACCGGCGGCATATACAATGTGGGCAGCTACCATGGTGGCGGCTCACCAATCATGGAGCAAATCGCCATAACTACCCAGTATGACATCGAATCCAGGAAGAAGCTAGTGAAGCATATCGCCGGCATGAGCGGTGGGGACCGCGAGGCCTTGAGCAAGCAAATGGCACGGCCGAGCAAAACACCCACCGGGGCAGTCAAGTAGCTAGTTTGCTGATCAATCAGCCTCTCCCCGCTACAATGGGGAGAGGCGTGTCTTTCATGGCAAGGCAAAAAAGGAATACCCTGGCTTGTACGGTCAATTCACTTGGACAGTCCTTTCACAGCCTCAACAATCTGGGGCAGAATTTCCGCGGTACGACCCTGAATCAGATAATCGGAAATTCCCTCTGCTGTCAGCGGTGTGGGTTCGGCATTGATTTCGATTATCGTCGTGGCTGATTCATTTTTCACAAAATAGAGACCTGATTCCGCCTTCTGCTCTTCCTCAACCTGTCGCTGCCGGGCTATCCGAGGCAACTGAGCAAAAGGATAAACAACTGCCGAAGTACCACATATCAGCATCAAGTCGCATTTCCAGGCTTCCTCAAGACTCTCGTGGGCAACATCTGAGGGTATCGGCTCATTGAAGTGAACGACGTCACCTTTTATCGGGCTGCCACATTTATCGCACCGAGGCGGCAATTGCTCTTCTAGTGCAAGTCTTTTCAGGTCATATTCGTCACGTTTAAATCTTGAGCCACAAGAAAGACATCTCAGTTTAAAAACGCAGCCATGATACTCCAGAACTCGCTTGTTGCCTGCCTTCTCATGCAGGCCATCAATATTCTGGGTGAGCACGGACTTCAGAATGCCCATTCCCTCCAGCTCGGCAAGGGCATAATGACCAGGATTCGGCTTGGTATTCTCAAGGTTGCCAAGCAAGGAGCGCCCACCTAGTATGTCTTCCCAATACTCTTTGGGGTCTCGCAAGAACTTGTGATACGTCTGATAAGCTCTTTTTTCCGCTTCAGGATCCTTGGTCCAAATGCCATTTGGCCCGCGGAAATCTCGTATGCCAGATTCGGTTGACATACCGGCGCCAGTCAAAGCAATAGCGTAATTGCTTCTCAACAGTCCCCTGGCAGCTCGCTCAATTAGAGATTCCATCCCCTCAGTATGCACACGTTTCGGTTAGGGAATACTTATAGGCAGTCTCATTTGCTCTTTGTCGGGGTCAGCCTTTTTCCACGCCATTATCTGAAGTAATTCCCCCACCGCCACCCCGCCATGGCTAGGATGACGCAGGGACAGATTGGCGTTAATGTGATATTGATTTTTCCTGCCCACCCTTTTCCGAGAAATATAACCAGCCTCTTCCAGCTCAGCTATGATTTTGTGCGTCGTCCTCTCCGTTATGCCCACCGCTTGAGCAATCACCCGGGCTGTACTCTTGGGATTGCGAGCAATATAGCCCAGAACCAAACCATGATTGGTGATGAAAGTCCACTTGGCCATTTGACCGATTCCCTGTAAAGTCTTTGACAAAACTAGAGAGATTGTGCTAGCTTAAGTCAGGTTAGAAATGCATTAACCTTGTGATGAATGCAATTTCATCTATTAAATTTCATTACTCGCCAATCACCTTATTATAGCTAGAGAGCAGCTTTAAGGTCAAGGAGCGGCTAGCTAGGGAAAGGGGGTGCGCAATGGCTGTGAGGACGAAAGAGGATGCTGCTAGAGTTCTATCTGACACAAGCGGAGATAAAAGCTTCTTTTGCCACGATGGCTGTGTTTCCAAGAACTTACACCAGTTGGCTGAGTGCTTAGTTCATATGACTGAGGACTCCTATCGCCATCATGTGACGCCACTTAAGAATGACTTCAGCAACTGGGTCCGTGACGTGTTCGGCGATGATAAGCTGGCTAACGACTTGACTCGCTGCGCTAACCGTGCTGAAGCAGTCAAAACCGTTAGAGACCGAATCGTCTGGCTCCAAAAGAAACTGAAATGAAGAGAATGTTTAGCAACTAAAACTGTCATTGCGAGCGAAGCGTGGCAATCTCTGGGATTGCTTCGGGGCTGAAGCCCCTCGCAATGACAAAGTCTCATAAAGAGTTGTTTGACAAAAGCGGATAGATAAGCTTAAATATTTCGAATCAGTTTGACATGAAATCTGTATACTACGCAGGACTACAATCTCTAGCTTTAGCTTTAATCTTTATGCCTGAGCCCATTACCACCGTCGTGGGCATTGGGCTGCTAAGCTATGCAAGAAACACAGGACGACAGAGACCTGCTAGTGTGCGCCGCCTGACAAATACTTTTGAAGACCATTACAGCTACAAACTGAACATGGCACGCGGCACGACTATAACTTATCAGTTGTCTCCTAAAAGACATGGGCAAATGCCTAAGTCTTACCCGAGAATCGCCAAGTTGCAGGATAATCCTCAATTCCTGAAAGCCTTACGAGAAAGGACACAACGGCAATCCCAATTCACTAGGGCACCCTTCTCAAAACTAGAACCGGCAGGCTTAATGAGAGGGCCCAGATTAAGAGACCGCGCCGCACTGGCCACACCCAGACTTATGCCGACCTCCAAATAAGCTCATTGATTCCCTAGTCTTCCCATTAACAAGCTCCCTGTTGTATAATTTCAATCGCTGCCCGAGAGAACACCTGGAAGAGCCTTAAGCCGCAGTAAAATCAAAATATGAATTGTGCTTAGATAAACCATGTCGTCTAAAACTACTTCCCCAGACCTTAAAAGCCTGTTCCAACCTCATTCCATAGCCATAGTCGGCGCCTCACAGGATGAATCAAAATCAGGCGGAATGTTCGTTTCCAGTCTACTGAAGGACGGCTACCCATAAACCGCAAGGAATCCGAAATCATGTCCCTCAAGAGCTATCCCAGCGTTATGGATATCCCCGGAGAAATAGACCTGGCGGTGGTGGCCATACCTGCTCAAGGCGTGTCCCAGGTAATGGCTGAATGCGCCCAAAAAGGTGTCAAGTTCGCTGTCGTACACAGCGCCGGTTTCAGCGAACTGGGAGCCGAGGGCAAGGAGCTGGAACGGCAGATGCTGGAAGCAGCTCGCCACGGAGATGTGAGGATAGTCGGGCCTAACTGCATGGGAATAGTCTCGCCACGAGCCAATGTCAATACTATCGCACCTTACGCCAGATTGCCCATGGAGCCAGGCGGCATGGCTTTCGTCGGGCAGAGCGGCTGGGCAAGCGAGAACATGACACGCCTAGGCAGCGAGCGGGGCCTTCGCTTCAGCGGCATTATAAGCATCGGCAACCAGAGCGACCTTACCATCGAGGACTTCCTGGACTATTTTGGCAATGACCCCGAGACCAAAGTAATTACTTTTTATATCGAGGGGATAAAGCAAGCCGGCCGCTTTTTGAAGCTTGCCGAGGAGATATCACCGAGAAAGCCGATCATCGTCTGGAAGGGGGGCAGCTCCGAGTTGGGTGCCAAGGCGGCTGCCTCCCACACCGGCTCACTGGCAGGCAATTACGCCTTGTTTGAGGCAGCCAGCCGACAGAAAGGCATAATCTCTGCCCAAAGTCTGGAAGAACTCATGGACCTGGCTGTAGCCTTCAGCTGCCCCTATCTGCCGAGGGGGAATGAGGTAGGCCTGTTGATAGAGGCCGGCGGTGGAGCTGTGGCCAGCGCTGATGCCTGCGCCAAGGCAGGTCTCAATGTCTCACCCCTTCCCGAAGATGTTCAGCAGAAGCTCCGTGAATTTCTTAAGGACAAGATACCACCCTCCCCCAGCCTGAAAAACCCGGTAGACCTGGTATGGACTCCCCTTAGTGAGGCGCATTTGATATATGCCACCTGCCTGGAAATCATGGCTCAGGCAGTGGACTCCTGCCTGACGATTTGCTATGCCTTCATCCAAGATGAGTGGTTCCTGTCACGTCTGGAAAGCATACGTGACCAGACTAAGAAGCCGATAATCGTCGTTCCCGGCAACTCCATTGACCAGCGGCAGGGCATGCACCTGGCAACCAGGCAAGGCATACCAGCTTTCGCCATGCCTGAAAACGCCGTAAGGGCCATGGCAGCCATGACCCGCCGTGCCGAATACCTCAGGAGCCTCGGACAGGGCTAAAGCCCTGTCCCTACATTTACCCAGTTGTCATTGCGAGCGAAGCGTGGCAATCTCTAGGATTGCTTCGGGGCTTAACGCCCCTCGCAATGACAAACAGACACCCTCAATGACCAAAACATCAGGTGTTTCGAATTTGGAGAGGAGGAACCCCCCCCACTGTCATTCTGAGCGTAGCGAAGAATCTCGGTGGGCCTCTTTCTGGAGCCCACCTTGGGTTGAGATTCTTCGGTCGCTTCACTCCCTCAGAATGACACAAAGGGGAATGACTGAAACATCGGGTGCTTCGAATTTAGAGAATTAGAATTTTGATATTATTTAGGATTTAGTATTTAGAATTTTTAGCCTATGTCGAGTCCCGCTCGGTAGCCCTCCTCTATGGCCTCCCTTATCCCGCGCGGCTCAACACAGTCACCTACCGAAAAGACCTGGGCGATCTTGCTCTGCACTAAATCCAAAAGCTCAGTGTTAGGCGTGGCACCGGCTGCCAGCACCACGGTGTCCGCCTCGACTACCTTTCTTTCCCCTGCGCCGGTTCTGATAACTATACCAGCCTCGGTGATTTCCTCATACTCAACCCCGGTTAGTATAGAAACGCCCTTGAACTGCAGCCTGCCGATAAGGGGTTCCCTGATAAACTGGTGGACCTTGGTAGCTAACTCCGGACCTCGCCTCATTATGGTGACCTTCTTGCTCCGCTCCACCAAATACAACGCCGTCTCACAGCCCACCAGCTCACCACCTATCACCGCCACCCGCTCTCCAGTCTCAACCCCGACAAGAACCTGGCTAGCCTGGAGAACCTTCTTGCTTTGTATTCCTGGTATCTGTGGAATAAATGGCTTGACACCGGTAGCCAATACGACAACATCCGGCTTGAGTTCATTCAGCACGTCCGCAGTAAACCTTTCCCGCAGCCGCAGCCCAACGCCCAGCCTGGTCACCTGGCTTACCAGGTACTGGCGAAACGTCTCAATCGTGTCTTTGAACGGCGGTTTTGCGGCTAGCAGCAACTGACCACCTAATTCATCACCATTATCGAATAAATACACCCTGTGCCCCCTCAGTGCCGCCACTCTAGCGGCTTCCATCCCACCAGGCCCACCACCCACCACAACTATCTTCTTGGGGCTTTTCGTCGGCTTCAGCTCATATTCCCGCTCTCTGCCCAGGGTCGGGTTCACCACGCAGCAAACCCCTTCCCTACGCCAGCGAATGCTGTCAAGGCAGGTCAAACAGCATATGCAGGGAGTAATGTCTTCCATTCTGCCCATCGCCACCTTCTGCGGCAGGTGAGGGTCAGCTAGAAGCGCCCTACCTATGGAGATAAAGTCCGCCTTGCCGTCACGAAGAACGCCTTCGCCAAGTTCAGGTGGAATCCGGCCCACAGTGATGACAGGCACAGAAACAACCTTCTTCACTCCTTCAGCCAGCGGCACAAACGTACATGGTGGCTGCGCCATCGGCGGGCGCCGAGCCGGGGAAACCTGATGCGCCGAAACGTGGATGGCATCCACACCAGCTTTCTCCGCCAACTGAGCTACCGCCTGCGTCTCCTCCAAAGTTATTCCCCCTTCAACACCTATCTCCATGGCACTGAGCCGACACCAGACGGGATAGCTCCTTCCAACTCTTCCCCTGATAGCCTTTATGACCTCCAGCAGGAATCTAGCCCTGTTTTCGACGCTGCCTCCGTACGCATCCTGTCTTCGATTGGATAGGGGAGACAGGAACTGTGAGACGAGATAGCCATGAGCACCATGAATCTCCACGCCATCGAAGCCGGCTTTCTTAGCCCGCTCAGCCGCCTCAGCGAAGCGGTCCACAAGCGTCGCTATTTCCGAAAGCGTCAGCTCTCTGGGCTGCTCGCCTTCTGGTACCGGAATAGGCGAGGGAGCCACCGGCTGATGACCGGTCAATTTGGCTGAAGTCTGCCTGCCGGCATGGTGAATTTGTATCGCCGCCTTAGCCCCATGCCGCTTGATAGCCTCCGCCAACTTACTCAGGCCGGGGATAAACCGGTCATCGTCGATAGCTATCTGTCTCGCTGCACCCTTGCCCACGGGAGAATCCACACATGAGATCTCCACGATGACAAGGCCGACGCCACCCTTAGCCCTTTCCTCATAGTAATCTATTTGCCGCTGTGTCACCGACCCATCTTTCAAGGCATAATTCGTCGCCATAGGCGGCATGACCAATCGATTCTTAAGCTCCAGGCTCCCTATCCGACCGGGCTCGAAAAGCTTCGGGAACTGCTTCTGACTCATTCCTATGGCACCTCCTGAATTTCTGCCAGGCTAACTCTATCCGCAGACAACTCGCCTAATCTAACACATTCTTTGGGTTGCTTCAACAGAAGAGTCGTTGAGCTGTTATTGTCATTACGAGATGTAGGGACAGGTCTATAGACCTGTCCAAAGCGGACAGACCTGAAGGTCTATCCCTACATATACCGATAATGTTCATTGTCATTGGCACAAACCTCGTTACTCAGGCTATAATAAGCACGTTTAGGCTTATGAACTCTCAATTCACTTCAGAGAGCTTTGATTCCATATATTCCGACTGGAAGAAGCTTCAAGGCAATTCGACAACAAGCTCAATCTTCTCATCGCCTGTATGGTCAAAAATCTGGTTGCAGCAGTTCGGCTCCGGGGCTAAGCTGCATCTGGGCGCCGTCAGACGCCAGGGAAAAGTCATAGGAATTGCTCCGCTTCTTGTAAATGGCGATGCCGCTTCCTTTATCGGCAGCAGCGATGTCTGCGATTATCTGGACTTTGTTGTCGAGCCCGGCAACGAGGAGAGCTTCTTTCACGAGCTGCTGGATAACCTGAAAGCCAAAGGAATTATCCGCTTAGATTTGGCACCTCTGAGGCCTGACTCCATGGTACTCAAAAGTCTCGTAAAAGTAGCTCCAAGGCAAGTATGGCAGGTCTCATGTTCTAGAGAAGACGTTTCTGTGGAACTCGATTTGCCTGCCACCTGGGAGGAATATCTCCAATCGCTCAGTGGCAAACAGCGGCACGAGTTGAAGCGTAAGCTCAGGAGACTGAACGAAGAAGGCGAACTAAACTATCGTAACAGCACAGATGCTAATCGGCATGATATTGACATTTTCCTGAAGTTGTTTCGAGACAGCCGCCAGGACAAGGCAACTTTCTTGACCCCCCAAATGGAATCGTTCTTCCGGGCAGTGATAAGTGCCATGTCAGAGCAGGAATTGCTCATATTCAACATACTGGAGCTTGATGAAAAACCCGTAGCATCTACCATGTGCTTTGATTATAAGGATACAGTATACCTGTACAACAGCGGCTATGACCCAGATTATGGTTGGCTGAGTGCTGGGGTGATTTCAAAGGCATTATGCATCAAGGACAGCATTGAGAGAGGCAAAAAACGCTTCGATTTCCTAAAAGGTGATGAAGCCTATAAATATCATCTGGGTGGACATGAGCTGCCACTGTATAAGTGCTCATTGAGTTATGTGGGATAGACTACGCCATGACAAAGCGACTTAAGATAGCCATGATTTGCGTCCATAGCTGCCCTCTGGGCATGCTGGGAGGAAGGGATACCGGCGGGATGAACGTTTATATTCAGGAACTGGCACGAGAACTGGGTAAAAGAGGGCATGCGGTAGATATATACACCATGGTTCATCAACCACAGCATGAGCCGCTTATCAATTTAGGCAGGAATGTCAGGCTGGTTCACGTCGAAACCGGTGGTGACGAAGAAATGCCCAAAGTAGCCATCTATGCTTATCTCCAAAGGTTCGCCTGCGGCGTTGAGAACTTCAGGAAATCTAACGACCTCCACTATGACCTGATACACAGCCACTACTGGCTATCAGGCCTGGTAGGCAAGCAATTACAGGCTTGGTGGCATGCCCCTCATGTTGCGATGTTTCATACCCTTGGTGCGGTCAAAAACAGCATCGGCATCGGCGAGGATGAGCCCGAACTGCGGCTAGAGAGCGAGCGAGAGGTGGTAGGTGGCTGCGACCGCATTATCGCCTCCACGGCAAGAGAAAGGGAAGAACTTATAAAGTATTACTATGCTTCTCCAGATAAGATTACCATCATCCCCTGTGGCGTCAATCTAGACTTGTTCAAGCCTATAGATAAGGAGACAGCCCGGGAGGAACTGGGCTTAGACCATCAAAAGGT
This sequence comes from Chloroflexota bacterium, assembly GCA_026389735.1. The sequence goes on from JAPLHH010000115.1 coordinate 11,368, forward strand.
CATACTTTTTGTCGGCAGAATCGAACCTCTAAAAGGCCTGGAACAGTTACTAGGGGCGTTGAACTACATAGAAGGCGAAAAACCACCGGTGCTTATGATCGTTGGTGGTGATGAGCACAGTCAGGGGCGAGTGCACATGCTGCAGCGCATGGCAAAAGACCTGGAAATTGAAGACCGAGTTACCTTTGTTGGCTCTATAGCTCAAGAGAAGCTGCCGCTTTTTTACAGCGCCGCAGATGTCTGTGCCATCCCCTCATACTATGAAAGCTTCGGCATGGTCGCCCTGGAATCCCTGGCCTGCGGCACGCCGATAGTAGCCACCAATGTAGGCGGCATGAGGTCTATCATCCGCCACGGCGAAATGGGACGCATAGCCAGAGATAATTCTCCCCACAATCTGGCCAGCGAAATATCGGGGCTTCTTTGCCAGCGAGAAGACAAGGCGCAGCATGTCAAGACAAGGCGAGACAGGATGACCGAATTCAGCTGGGCAACTATCGCCGACAGAATACTTCGCGAATACGATAGGCTCCTTTGCAATTAAACAAAATAGGCTATTGTGACCTTAAGCCCTCGTTGTCTTTTTTCTGCCCTGTGTTCTGGACAGATAATACGTTGAACCTTTAGACTATAGACATGACACAAAAAACTTGGCATCAGTCAGCCATGGTAGAGAAACGTGAAACCAGTGTTAATGGGCAAACCATCACATATACAGTCAGGCGAAGCCGTAGGGCAAAGCGCATCCGGCTTGAGGTGAGACAACAAACAGGGCTTACGGTAGTTGTTCCTCATTCTTACAATATTGGGCAACTCCCTAAACTTTTAAAATCGAAGGAACGATGGATCTCAAGTAACCTGGCAAGATGTAGCCATTTCCAATCGCTTTCTGCCGAGAAGGAACTCATGAGTGGCGATACCGTCCCATATCTTGGCCAAGACTTGGAGCTGGTAAAGCGGGAAAACCACAGTGACGTTGGTAGCATAACACTAGAGGGAAATATGCTGGCAGTGAGTCCAGGATTATTCAGGAATGGTATTTTAGAGGTGGCTCTGGAACAGTGGTATCGGACGGAGGCTGCTAAGATGATAAACGAGAGAGCAGATAAACTGAGCTCTCAGATGGGCATTAGCTACAGACGAATTGTCATACGAGGTCAAAAGACCCGTTGGGGCAGCTGTTCCCATAAGAAAAATATTAGCTTTAACTGGAAACTAATAATGGCGCCAGAGCCTGTGATCGACTATGTCATCATCCATGAACTTACCCATCTGAAAGAGATGAATCACTCAAAGAGGTTCTGGGAACTGGTAGCTCAATACTGTCCCAGATGGCGAGAGTATAAGAAGTGGCTCAAGCAACATGAGGCAGACCTTACTGCCAAACTCTGCGCCTAGAAATAGCCTTGATTGCACATTCTGGACAACTGTGCAGCGGGATGTGACTTTCTACCGTCATCCGGTCAAAGCGCGGTTTACCTCTCTCTTTAACTGCTCAGCACTGAAGGGCTTGTCAATATGGGCAGCTTTAGTCTCCGAGAGGAACTTTTCGGTATGCGCGCCCAGAATATCGCCGGTGATGAAGACTACTCTCCGGGCTAACGACTTAGCTATCTTCTGAATACGCTTGTATAATTCCACGCCATCCATGCCCGGCATCTTGATATCTATCAGGACGAGGTTGTATCTCTTGCCTTCAATTTTCTTCAGGGCATCACCAGCGTTATCTACGGTCTC
>JAPLHH010000157.1 GCA_026389735.1 Chloroflexota bacterium
ATGATTACATATTACCTGGCACTGTTTCTAATAGTTTGCGGATTTTTGAAAGAATAACTGACCTATGGTATGCCAGCGTGGTTATTCTTCTTCCTTCAGCGTCTCATAACCTTCCTTTATGGCGTAGTAGTTGTTACCCATCTGCTTCTTCGATAGTGGCATCATGCCACAGGTAAGGTAAAGAAAAAGGTGCTTCCCTTACCCTTCTGGCTCTCTACCCACACCTTCCCTCCGTGCAACTCCACAAGCTGCTTCACCATAGCTAAGCCTATCCCGGCTCCCCCATGCCCCCTGTGTCTTGACCGGTCTGCCTTATAGAAACGGTCGAAAACATAGGGGAGGTCCTCTGGAGCTATGCCGCTGCCCGACGCTGTGCATACAACTGAACTTCTCCGCTTAGAAACAAACTTCGTGCTTCGGATTTCACACAGCTAACAGGCTACTTCCGCAAGCGCTTCAATTCGAAAACGACCGGGTTTGCCGGGTCGGGGCAAGTAACAGGCTACTTCCGCAAGCGCTTCAATTCGAAAACGACCGGGTTTGCCGGGTCGGGGCAAGCGACTGCGGTCTTGTCTCGGTCGTCTTCCCAGGGGAAAGAACCACCAAACTGCAGCACCGAGACAAAGGGAAAAAGCGCATAAAACGCCCAGGGACACATGCCAGACGAAGTCTTATCCCCAATAACAAACTTGTCACCGACTTTATGCCCTAGCGCACAATGACCTTTTGAGATATCACCTTGGCAGCCACTTCGTAGAATTCCGCTTCAGCCATGCTGATCCCTCCCTTTACTCTTTTTGTATCTGTGCACCACCTCGACCAGCCACCAATCTTACACCATGTTAGAAGCAATAAAAAGCCCGCTAAAGGTAAGGCCTCTTACGCTTTAAATAACCTCTGGCGAGCTTTTTGTTCTTCCTGTAGGGACAGACCTTCAGGTCTGTCCGACACCATAGAACCTGCGGGCGGGTCTGAAGACCCGCCCCTACATTGCTATAACGACATCTGGAACCAGGGCTAGTCTTACACCACTATTTGATTTCCACCTTCGCCCCGGCTTCCTCCAGCTTCTTTTTGACAGCAGCCGCTTCATCCTTGTTGACGCCTTCCTTGACCGGTTTAGGAGCGCTCTCTACCAAGTCTTTAGCCTCTTTGAGCCCCAAAGTGGTCACCTCTCGCACCGCCTTGATCACATTGATTTTATTCTCGCCGATTTCCTTAAGGATTACGGTGAACTCTAACTTTTCCTCCTCGGCTGCTGCTGCTGGTGCCCCCACGGCTCCAGGTGCCACTGCCACTGGTGCCGCAGTCACCCCAAACTCCTCCTCCAGCGCTTTCACTAAATCGGCTAGCTCCAGCACGGTCATAGTCTTCACCGCAGCTATAATGTCTTCCTTTGCCATCGCTTTAGCTCCTGGTGATGAAGTCTCTTTAGCCTTAGGTTGTTTCTTTGTTTTTGGTTCTCCCTCGACCTTAGGTTGTTCGGACTCAGCTTGTTCCTGTGACATTTTATCCTCCTTCAACTTGTTGAATTCTTGCTTGCATTACATTCAAAAGGCTCCGTAAAGGTGCACTTAAGACATTATGTAAAGCTTGCAGCGGGGCTTGCAACTGCCCCACCAGTTTAGAAATCAGTACCTCTCTTGGCGGCATAGTAGCCAGATTAACGATGTCCTCGGCAGTAAGCAGCCTATCACCCAGAATGCCACCTTTGATTTGCAACACCGAGCCTGCAGAGCGAATATGCTCTCGCAAAACCTGAGCTGGCTTAATCACATCATCATAACCAAAAGCTATAGCCACAGGCCCCGTCAGCAATGCTTCTAGCTGCTTTTTGCCAGCTTTTTCAGCGGCAAACCGGGTGAGTGTGTTTTTTATCACTCGATACTCTACGCCTAACTCGGTCAAACGTCGCCTCAACTGCACCATCTCTTTAGCTGTAAGCCCACGATAATCCGTAGCCACGGCAATGGTGCATCGAGACAAGCTAGAAGCTAACTCATCTATCATCTGCTTCTTTTTCTCTTTTAACATTGTCACACTCCTAAAAATTAAAAAGTCCTTGTGCCATGACACAAGGACCCAAAACCGAGTTCCGAAAAACTCATCAAAACGGACCTCGGCAGGCATACTCTTTAAGCCCTAGGCACCTGCTGTCATAGGCACCACATAGAAACCCATATTCAATTCATAAAGAACTCAGAGGTAAAGTCACGATATTAGAGGCCTCAGGTCTAGCCTGATACCAGGCCCCATAGTAGTTGTCAGGAAAGCGCTCTTAATATATTGCCCTTTAGCACCGCTGGGCTTAGCCTTCATTACAGCTTCCACCAGCGCCGTTAGGTTTTCCAACAGTTTGGCCTCATCAAAGCTGGCCTTACCAATAGGCACGTGAATAATCGCCGTCCTATCCAGCCGGAATTCCACCCTGCCTTTACGAGCTTCGGTGATAGCCCTGGACAAATCTTCAGCCGATACAACTGTGCCTGACTTAGGGTTGGGCATCAATCCCTTGCGCCCCAGTATTTTACCCAACTTCCCAACCTTCCCCATCATGTCCGGAGTAGCTATGCTCACATCGAAGTCAAGCCAGCCATCCTCAATCTTCTTGACGAGGTCATCACTGCCAACATAATCAGCCCCGGCCTCTTCAGCAGCTCTAGCTGCTTCACCCTGAACAAAGACAAGAATCCGAACCTTCTTACCTAAGCCATTAGGTAGAAGGGCTATACCTCGCACCTGCTGGTCAGCACTTCTAGGGTCAACACCCATCCTCAAGTGCATCTCGACAGTCTCATCAAAGCCGGCAAAGGCAGCTTTTCTAGCCAGTGCGACAGCCTCAAGAGGCTGATAAGCACTCTCTCTGTCAACAAGCTTGGTTGCTTCTTTGTACTTTTTCCCTCGAATTGCCATAGTTTACTCCACGTCAATTCCCATACTTCGAGCGGTGCCTTCGATAATCCGGGCTGCTCCTTCAAGGTCTACCACATTTAAATCCTTCATTTTAATTCGGGCAATCTCGTAGACCTTTTCACGAGGCAACGTGCCCACCTTTTGCTGGCCCGCAGTACCGCTACCTTTCTCGATACTCAAGGCTCGTTTTAGCAGGTCAGATGCCGGCGGCGTTTTAGTGATAAAAATGAATGACCTGTCTTCATACACAGTTATCTCCACCGGGACAATGGAACCTGCCTGTGAGCTAGTCTGCTCGTTATAGTCCTTGCAGAAAGCCATAATATTGACCCCATGCTGTCCCAAAGCCGGCCCTACCGGCGGAGCCGGAGTAGCTTTACCCGCTTCAATCTGCAGTTTGATGATAGCTTTAACCTTTTTCGCCATTTACAACCTCTGCACCTGCAAGAAATCTAGCTCTACAGACGTTTCTCGTCCGAAAAGCGTCAGCATTACCTTTACCTTCCCCTTTGCCACGTTTATTTCATCAACCACCCCAACGAAGTCAGTAAAAGGACCATCTCCCACTCGAACGCTTTCACCTTTTCTAAAGCCAACCTTAACCTGAGGTGCACCTTCTGTCATCTGCTTCAGAATAGCGCTTACTTCCTCTTCAGCTAATGCTGTCGGCTTGTTGCCGCTGCCGACAAAGCCAGTTATACCAGGCGTATTGCGCACCACGTTCCAACTGTCATCATCCATCTGCATCTGAACCAGAACATACCCAGGAAAGACCTTCTTGGTCACCGTTCGTCGCTGCCCACCCCTGATCTCAATTTCCTCTTCAGTGGGTATTACTATTCGGAATATCTTATCCTCAGCATCCATAAACTTAATCCGCTGCTCCAGAGCTCTCCTCACCCGGTCTTCATAACCAGAGTAAGTATGCACAATATACCACTGCTTGTCACCGTTCTTCACAAGTCTAACCCTTACCTAAAAGCAGTTTAGCAACCAATTCGGAAAAGCCATAATCAAGTGCCCCCAAAAAAAGCCCTACCGCAGCACACACAATGATGGCCATGATTGTCAGACGCACGGTATCCCGCCTTGACGGCCAGGTTACCTTCCTCAACTCACCTACGATGTCACCAATGAAAGCAAAACGAGACCTTTTCTTGGCGACAATTTGAGGCTGTCTCTTCTTAGTCAAAGATTACTTAGTCTCCCGATGGAGCGTATGGGTACGGCAGCGAGGGCAATATTTTCTCAGTTCCAATCGCTGAGAGTCGTTAGTTTTATTCTTGTCAGTGGTATATGTTCGCTCCTGGCACTGGGTACACGCCAGATGAATGACACCACGCAACTCACCTTTCTTAGCCATGTTTATTCGATGATTTTACCGATAGCCCCAGCTCCGACCGTCTTACCTCCCTCTCTGATAGCAAAACGCAGCCCCACTTCCAAGGCTACGGGGTAAATAAGCTTTATGGTCATCTTTATGTTGTCGCCGGGCATGACCATTTCCACCCCCTTGGGCAATTCCGCAACTCCGGTAATGTCCAGCGTCCTGATATAGAACTGAGGTTTATAGCCGTTAAAGAACGGGGTATGCCGGCCGCCTTCTTCTTTGGTTAGCACGTAGACCTCAGCCTCGAAGTGGGTATGAGGTGTGACCGAGCCCGGCGCTGCCAGAACCTGCCCTCTTTCTATGTCCTCACGCTCTATGCCCCTGAGCAAGCAGCCGATAGCATCTCCAGGTTCTCCTCCCTCCAGAGTCTTGTGGAACATTTCCACTCCGGTCACCACAGTCTTACGTGTGTCTTTTATGCCTATAATTTCAATCTCATCACCTGTCTTAACCACACCTCGCTCTACTCTGCCGGTGGCTACAGTGCCACGCCCTTTAATGCCGAATACGTCCTCCACCGGCATCAAGAAAGGCTTATCTTTGGCCCTGACCGGAAGTGGCACCCACTCATCTATAGCATCCGTCAACTGCAGGATTTTGCCACACCACTCGCAGTCTCGCTTACCACAGCCACATTCCAGCGCCTTAAGGGCACTTACCCGAATAACAGGAGTCTTATCTCCTGGGAACTTATATTTGGACAGCAGATCTCTGACTTCAAGTTCAACAAGCTCCAGCAGTTCCGGATCTTCCATCATATCTATCTTGTTCAATGCCACCAGTATGCTGGGTACTTCCACCTGACGAGCCAGAAGGATGTGTTCACGTGTCTGAGGCATTGGGCCATCCGGAGCGCTGACTACCAGAACTGCCCCATCCATCTGGGCCGCACCGGTTATCATGTTCTTGATGTAGTCGGCATGTCCCGGACAATCAACATGAGCATAATGGCGTTTTGCAGTCTCATACTCGATATGAGCGATGGCAATTGTCAAGCCACGCGCCTTCTCTTCGGGAGCATTATCTATGGAATCGAAGGCACGAAATTGAGTATCCCCCGCCTTAGACAGGCATAGAGTAATTGCCGAAGTCAAGGTCGTCTTACCGTGATCAACGTGACCTATCGTCCCCACATTGAGGTGTGGCTTTGTACGTTGAAAGACCTTCTTTGCCATTTTAAAGAACCTCCTTCTTTCTTTACACAGCCCACAACCAGATTCGAACTGGTGACCCCGTTCTTACCAAGAACGTGCTCTACCTGCTGAGCTATGTGGGCAAATTTCCATATATTATACAGTATAACCTTAAATTATACACTATTTTATTAAAGTCGCAAAATTTCCGAGATGGTGGAGGGGGTAGGATTCGACCCTACGTAGCCTAAAGGCGGCAGATTTACAGTCTGCTCCGATTGTCCACTCCGGCACCCCTCCCAA
>JAPLHH010000018.1 GCA_026389735.1 Chloroflexota bacterium
GAGGCTGAAGCTGAGGAAATGTATCGCCGACTTTACCAGCAGGGTTTAGAGGCTTATTGCGTTTCCACTATTTTAAATCAGGAAATCGTTTAGCTAATTCCCGCTGTCATTCTGAGCACAGCGAAAATCTCATACATCTCGGTATAAGGCTCCATAAAGAATGGGGAGACCCTTCACTTCGTTCAGGGTGACAGAATAAACGCTATTCTGCAGGTGGTTTAACCTGATTGCCTTTGAGCCAGCTATTAACCAGCTCCTTCTCTTCTTCCCTTGTCTTCACTTCTCCGTTGAGCCGTGCCTTGTGTAGTGCGCTTAAAATCTCTCCTATCTGAGGCCCAGCGGGAATTTTCATCCTCTTCAAGTCTTCCCCGCTCAGCAGTGTTTTTACATAGCGTAATTTTGCCATGTACAGCTGCAGGTGCTGGCTCGCTATCGGTGATTCTGATGCCAGAGCATTGGTTTGAATGGCTGGTGTTGTGTAGCTGTGAAGCGACTTGTAAATATCACTGGGCTTTAGCTTAGAGTTGGCCAGGCTGTTGAGTTGGGCTTTGAGCTGCAATGTATGGCGCATGGCTTGAGCTGAATTTTTGGGAAAGTTGAGCCGTGAGGTGAACTCCTCGTTTTCCTTATCAGTTAGATTATAGGTGAGGAGGCATAGGTAAAGCGAAGGAAGTGAGATTCGCTTATATGACTGGCGAGCTTGTTCAAATCTCTGGCTAAGCCAGCCGTTCCCTTTCAGGGATGGATGCAGTTGGCGGAGGACATATAGCTCCCCAGCTCGCCATAAGACTAGCTCTGGTTTGTCTTCTTTCAGGATTAGCTCCAGCTCATGCCTTATGCGGTCACCGCTTATGGTATTGAGCATAGCCACATCGCGGCGAAGCAATTTTTCGGTTTTCGCCTCTAGTTTGAAGCTTAACCTTTGTTCATAACGTATTGCTCGCAGGATTCGGGTGGCATCGTCGATGAAACTATTCGGGTGCAGGATGCGGATAAGGCGGTTATCAAGGTCGTCTTTGCCGTCATACAGGTCGATAAGCTCGCCGAAGCGTTGAGGGTTGAGGCACAAAGCCATGGCGTTGATGGAGAAGTCCCGGCGGACGAGGTCATCTTTAAGGCTACCCGGCTTAACGGTGGGCAGGGCTCCCGGTTTGCTGTAGGTTTCGCTGCGGGCGGTAGCCAAATCGAGGCTGAAGCCAGGGTAGTCAAGTTTGGCAGTGCCGAAGCGTGAGTGGACTGTTAACTTCGCTTGGCTATCTTTTGCTAGCCTCTGGGCGAGGCTGATGGCATCGCCTTCGACGACCAAATCGAAGTCAAAATTGGCACGGTCCAGAAACAGGTCGCGCACCACCCCGCCGACGAGGTATAACCCCAGTCCCAGCTCACTTGCCTCTTGACCAGCAATTTTTACCAGAGCCAGAACCGGCTGCGGCAGATACTTTTCAAGTTGTGATGAAAGATTTCCAGACATTTAGTTAATCATTTGCTTTCAGTTTGTCTTAAATAGCTTTTAGCATGCTTTTGCTGTAGCTATTTTCAGGTTTACCCTTCTATTTGGATGTTTTTGACTAGGGGGCTAAAGATTTCTTTGAATTTTATTACTAGGGGAGCAGCCCAATCGATAAGTTCATTGAGCTTCTGCTCTTCATCATTGATTGTTCCATCCGTAGCTATGTAGATACGACATGCACGGCTACCGAGTAGGGGATCCCAAACCAATTCGCGGCCAATTCTCTCTTCTATCGCAATTCTATTTTCCTTCAGTTGATTGAAGGCCATCTCATTGTATTCTCTTTCACCCATGTCTATATAAATATCAACTTTGAGTTTACCATCTATTGTGAAGTAAGTTTCCACGGAAAAACCGCTTCGTCCTATTCCTGTGCTCCACCAGGATTGAGGATAGGCTTTGGCACGTGTGAAGTTGGGTTGTATGGCTAGTATTTTGTTACGGAGTTTGTTGAAAAAGTCTAGATAAAGGCTATTCCGTGGAGATATCTCGTCTGATGAGGCCACCCTTCTTTTTGATGGAAATGGCCCAGCAACAATTCTAAAATTAGGTGCAGGCAATGAATCATCAATTTGGAAAAGCTCTAACTCAACGCTGTAAAATGTCATCTCCGGCGGTGAGATCTTATTTAACCAGTCAATAGCTTCCCTATGCGCAATTTGGAATTCGTTTGCAATCCATATTATAATTCCTGCTTCTTTTGCCGCTGAATAGGTAATAAGCTTTCCTAAATGATCGTGATCTGATTGACCGAATTGGTTTTCGATAATCACAGGCACCTTTGAAAGGTTATCTGTCCCCGCTAAATCGATTCTAAAATTGTGTATGTATTCTTCTCTACTTTCGATTTCGATTTGGAGGTTTAGTACTTCGTTTAGTAAATCGACATTTTTTGCTATCCAAGGTGAGAGTTCCTTTTCTTCGTGAGGCCAAGTCTCCTTTATTTTGTTCAACCCTAATTTCTTTAACTTACCAATTGTCGGCATGGTTACCTCCTCTGATTATCGCTTATATTTGAGAGTGATCTTTGTATTATTAATGGTTGGCAGAATTCAATGTGACTTTGGGGGAATTCTACTCTCTGCTGTGAGGGTGGTCAAGGCTTCGGTGTAAAAAACTGAAAAGAATTGACTCTGCGCTTTAGCGGGTGGTATAGTAGTAGTAAAGAAGGCAAAGGAAAGGGGTTTAAGGATATGTGTAAGACATGTGCGGCTCACGCCAAGAAGGCTGAAAAGCCAGCCAAGAAAGCCGGCGCCAAGAAGAAATAGGCATCCAATTTAAAGGGTATCGATTTTTATCAGTGTGTGGCATATAAAAGAGTAGAGCTTTTTGGCTCGGGATCAGCCACGCACTACGTATTTGTGATTGGCGAACTCTGATTTTGTTATTTGGCGCTGGGTACAAAGGGCTTACGCAATGGCTTAAATGTGTCTTTAGCCCCTATACTAGAGGCAACCTCTTCGCCTTCCTTAATTATCCTGTCCACTAGCTCCTTGACCGTTGGAATGTCATGGACAAGACCTATCACCTGACCAGCACTGAGCAGTCCGTTGTCCACGTCACCCGTCTCAAGAAGATTCCGGCCTACTCTTCCACTGATGAGCGACTCCAGTTGATGTATGTCGGCACCTTGCTTCTCTATCTCGAGCACCTTTTCGGAAGTAGGGTTCTTAAGGGCTCTCATGGTGTTGCGGAATGACCGCAGCAGCAGTAGAGTATCGCGCTCCGATGCTTGGACTAGCCATTCCTTCACTTTGATGTGGCCCGGAGCTTCTTTGGTTGCCATAAACCGCGTGCCCATGTTAACTGCTTCTGCACCCAGTGCTAGCGCGGCGACAAGACCCCGCCCGTCGCCAAAGCCACCTGAGGCGATTACCGGAATATCTACAGCATCAACTGTCAGTGGAATCAGAACCAGGGAGGTGACATCCTCCTCGCCGGGATGCCCGGCGCACTCGAAGCCATCGATGCTTATGGCGTCGCAGCCTATACGCTGTGCTGTGCGGGCGAAGCGGACTGCAGTGCACTTGTGTATCACCTTTACCCCAGCAGCCTTGAGCCGCTCCATGTATGCTTCTGGACTCCTGCCGGCTGTTTCTACAATCTTTATTCCCGTATCTATGACCGCATTGAAGTAGCCGTCAATATCCACGGGGCGGAGGGTGGGCAAAAGAGTGATATTTACTCCGAAGGGTTTGTCAGTGAGTCCTCTGGTTTTTTTGATTTCATCAGCCAGTTCCTGAGGCGTCGGGAACGTAAAGGCTGCTATAATGCCCAGACCTCCGGCATTGGATACGGCAGCTACCAATTCTGCTCGGGAAATCCACATCATGCCGCCCTGGATGATAGGATACTTGATGCCAAAAAGCTTGGTTATGCGTGTCTTGAACATTGTGCCCTCCTGTTCTCTGCTGATTGTATCAGGCCTTTAGAGTTCTGCCTAGAGTTTTCGCTGCTCCCGAGTAGATTTAATTGCTCCTCGCGATGTCGCCGGGGCATGTGTTGAGTCGGCTTTGGTGCTTTTAGCCGGCCGTATTCCTCTTGGCTGGCAACATCCCTCTATTGCTCGCAGCTGCTCGACAGTGCCAAAGGCAGCCAGGCTACTATCCTTTTCGATAGTTGCATTAGGGTTTGGATTTGGGAGCAGAACCCCGTCTTTATCTTTTAGCGCCAATATTCTTACCCCCGGGAAGCGTTCCTCAACTTGCTTTATAGCGGAGCCAACTAGAGGGGAATCTTCGCTCACTTCTATCTCTTCTATCAGGAGTTCTTGCCCGCGGCCGAGCAAAACTGTCTCGACGAATTCGACGGTTGTGGGGCGCAAGGCAAGCATTGCCATTCTTTCACCGCCACTGGTTTCTGGTGCTACAACACGATGGGCGCCGGCTAGTTGCAGTTTTTTCTGTGCCTCTATATTGTTAGCCCTTGCAATTATGGGCACGGTGGGATTCAACTGCCGGGCGGCTAAAGTGGTATAAGTATTGTCGGCATCGTCACCCAAGGCTGTTATTAATGCTCCGGCTTTGTCTATTCTAGCCCTACTCAGCACCTCGTCCTTTGTGGCATCATCCTGTATGGTCAAAAAGCCAGCCTGACGTGCTTTATCGGCGTTTTCCTGAGTTATTTCGATAACTACAAACTCAGCCTGCCGCTGTGTAAAGGCATTTGCGACTGCCTGCCCTACTCGCCCATAGCCGCACAGAATAAAGTGATCCTTTAATCTCTTGATTTTGGCTTCCATACGTTGCCTCCCTATTCTGATTCCGAATTCTCCCTCGAGGATATGCTGTACTAACATAGTTAAGATGTAGAAGACGGCACCAACTCCGCTTAAGATCAGGAAAATGCTGAAGATTCGTCCGGCTGTTGACAATGGATGTACTTCGGCATAACCGACGGTGGATATGGTTGTTATGGTCATATACAGGGAATCTATGAAGGGCCAGCCTTCAATAATCCTATAGCCGATGGTGCCGATGACTATGATGAGGAACAGAACGCCTGCTCCTCTGATGAGGCTTTGTAGCGGACTTGGTGTTCCCATTCTTAATTTAGATGCGAGGCTCGGCAATTAGCTTTCTGGACTTTTGACGATTACATGGAATCGAGCATATCCATTATTTCTTCAGGTCTCTGGAATACATCGTCTTTTATTGCCTTGATAATGCCGTTGCCATCGATTATAAAAGTTGTGGGAGCACCGCGCTTGTAGTCCGTGCATACCTTGCCGTCCGTGTCTAGCAGCATAGGGAAGGTAAGCCCCAGGCCGTCAACTATGTTCTGCACAGTCTGGCTGGTTTCCCCGCAATTTATGGCGACTATAACCAACTCCTCGTTTGTTTGCTCATCAAACACTGTCTGGAAATAAGGCATTTCAGTTACACAGGCAGGACATGAACTCACCCAGAAGTTTAATAACACAGTCTTACCTCGGAATTTGCTTAGGGTAATGCTTTGACCATCAGTGGTTTGCAGGGTGAAATCAGGAGCGACATTACCGATTTCAGGGCCGACACTAGTTTTAGGACCAAGGGTGAGAGACGGGAACACGCTTTTGAGCGCATTTTCTATTACTTGTCGGCTCTGGAAAGGGCCAATCTGGTATGCTTTCAGGATACCATCGGCATCAATGAGAAAAGTAAACGGGACACCGGTGATTCCATAAGCCTGAGCGACTTTTCCTTGCAGGTCGAGCAATACAGGGAAAGTCAGCCTGCGGCTGGTGACGAACTCGTGGACACGTGCGGCTCTATCGCCCACATTGATTGTAAGCGCTGCTATCCCTTCGTTTTGCCACTCATTGTAGAGTGCTTGCGTAAGAGGCAATTGAACCTCACAAGCGGGACAATCAATTTTCCAGAAGGTGAGCATGACCGGTTTGCCGCGAAAATCGCTGAGGCTTACACTTTCACCATTAGTGTTTTTCAAGGTAAAGTCGGGGGCGTAGGGAACTTCTTCTGATTTGTTACAGGCCGCAAGTGAACCTGTCAAAATAAGAGCTAATCCAATGATTAGGATCGTGTACCACTTATGTCTCTTCATGATTTCGTCTTGCATTCTACGTATTTTATATGACGGGCTACAGCCGTTGCAATTGTGGCCAGTAAATTGGACTCATGCATTCTCTCGCTCAGGATGCGGTTCATGCGAGGAGCTCAAGGCGCAAAAAGTCGGTGCATTCAGTTATTACGATTAACCATGATTAGGGGGACTTGAGTATGTCTTCTATCTCAAATTGACTCACAAAGCGCCCCTCTTTTATTTCACTGATAATACCATCAGCATTGATGAAAAAAGTCGTGGGGAAAGAGGATATCTGGTAAATCTCGCTGACTGCTTCGTCCGAGTCGAGCAGCGCAGGGAAGGTCAATCCTTGCCTGTCAACGAAGCTTTGCACGAATGCAGCACGCTCGCCGACGCTGATGGCAAGTATTTCCAATTTGTCGCGTGGCCATTTCTCATAAATTGCTTGCAGGTAGGGCATTTCATCTCTACAAGCACTGCATGACGATTGCCAGAAGTTGACCATTACCTTTTTGCCCCGGAATTGGCTCAGGCTTAGTTGTTTGCCGTCTAGAGTTGGCAGTGTGAAGTCGGGGGCGCGTTTACCTGTTTCGGGACCTACTTCAACTGCGGCTATTGGCGGTGGGGGTACATAAGGCGGCGGTGGAGTTGTCAGTTCTACTTCTAGCTTTGCCTCATTTCCACTTTTGTCTCT
>JAPLHH010000314.1 GCA_026389735.1 Chloroflexota bacterium
CATCGCCCTGACGGTATGTGGCGTATATCCGTAATCAACCTTACTACTGGAGCCGTCATCATTGACGACATGGCAGTAGGCGATACTCAACCCAGCGTCCACATAGCAGGTGACAGGGCAGTCATAGACTGGCGTTTACCTGACGGTACATGGCATATATCCGTAATCAACCTTACTACTGGAGCCGTCATCATGGACAACTGACTGGTACCTTTCACGTCGTGCCCAGCGGCACACTCGTAGCTGGCGAGAAATATGGCTGGAACATGCAAGCCCATGGCTCTGGTGGCGGGAGCGTTGCCTCTAATACCCTTTATTTTCAAACGCCAGTCCCATTGACTGTCTCAGCCCGGATTGATAGCTATTCTCCGAGCAGCCGAGTAGATGTAGCAGTAGGAAGCCCCACTCCGATAAGTGTCACCTTTACCAACACCGGGAACACTGTCTGGAGCTTCATTGCCGGGGCAATAGTCTGGGACTCTGCTGGAAACCAAGTAGCCAACTATTCACAGACTCTTTACAGTCCTCTTCAACCCGGCCAGCAGACGACTGTCAGCTGGAATCACCCGGTAAATCAAGCAGGAGACTACTGGCTCCAGTTTGGCATCTATCTGCTAAAATGGGGGCAACTCTATTTTTCTCTGTTCACCTGCGCACCTGGCAAGCCCAAGGAAAAACGGAGTCGACCCCCTTTTTCACTCACCCTCACTCTAACCCTCTCCCGCCCAAGGAGAGGGACTTTAGAGTCAGCCGAAGCAATCCCGGTGGGTAGAGCGTAGGAAGAAGAATAGAGTTGACCCTGTAGCACTCTGCTTTTTCAAGACGTATAAGCGATTATTCCTAATAGCTAATTGCAATATTGTTGCATTTAGCTTTTCCTCCAGGTAAAATACTGCCGTGGTTCAAGATTCAATTCGAATTTTGCAAGCTCAGGGATATAAAGCGACCAACCCGCGGAAGCTGGTGCTCGGGGTGCTCGAAGAAACGGAAAAACCGCTTTCCCCTTACGACATACAGGGGATTTTGCGCGCGAGGGGCAAATATCTAAACCACGTTACCATCTACCGCATACTCGCTTTGCTTTGCAGCCTCAATATAGCTCACAAAATGCTATCCAGCGGTGGATTTGTGAAGTGTAGCTTGGATGCTTCAGAAGGCTGCCACCGCTTTATGGTCTGTCAAGATTGTGGAGCCATTCAAGAATTTGCCGATAAAGGCTTATGCCATGAGGAAAACGGGTTTGCCCAGAATTTTGGCTTTCATACCGAACATCATCTTTCTGAATTCTCCGGACTTTGCTCTCGTTGCCATAAGTAGAGATTGCTGAAACATGTCAATTTTGGACAGTGTGATGCTGGTGTTGGAACCAAAATAGACTAGACATGTCAATTCTCAAGAAATGGATTTAGCCAACTTAAGCCTAGCAGCCGCCTTCGTAGTGGGCCTGGCACATACCCTCGAGCCCTGTGAAGATAAGGCAATCGTTTCCTTATTCGTTTTCTGGGCTACTAAGAAATTAGCTCACGCTGTTGGCTTGGTAGTATTGTATGGCCTGGG
>JAPLHH010000130.1 GCA_026389735.1 Chloroflexota bacterium
AGCCGAGCGCGTAGCCTTAAACTTCCTGCAGCATCTTAGCGGCATTGCCTCAGAAACAAGTCGTTACGTCCAAGCCGTCAAGGGACTGCCCGTTCAAATCACCGATACCAGGAAAACTACACCTGGTTTGAGAACACTGGATAAGTATGCTGTACGAGTTGGCGGCGGTAAAAACCACCGCATGCACCTCGGAGATGGTATTCTAATTAAGGACAACCACCTGGCAGCACTTCGTCGCCAAGGGCTAAGTATAAAGGAAATTGTGACCAAAGCCCGCCAGAAAGCATCACCGAAGCTAAAAATCGAGGTTGAAGTCAAGTCTCCACAGGAAGCTGTTGAAGCTGCCGAAGCCGGAGCTGATATTATCATGCTGGATAACATGGGCCTCGAGGATATGCGCCAAGCTGTCCAGCTAATCAAAGGCCGTGCTTTAATCGAAGCATCCGGAGGAATTACTCTAGACAGAGTTAGAGCAGTTGCTGAAACCGGCGTTGACCTTATCTCAATAGGGGCCCTTACCCACTCCGCCAAAGCCTTGGATATAAGCTTAGAGCTAGACTAACCCCTGGCAATCTGTTAATGAGCCAGACCATGAGCCTTTAGCAGCAAAATATCATTCAGAATACTTTCTGTCTTGCCGTCAGCCACTATCTTGCCTTCATCCATCACCACAGTCCTACCGCACAAAGCCCTTACCAATTCCAAGTCATGAGTGGCAATGATTTTGACCATCGGAAGCTGCTTCAGTAGCTCAATTAAAGACCATTTGCCTCTCGGGTCGAGATTGCTAGTAGGCTCATCAATGACCAGAATCTCTGGGTCTAAAGACAGAACAGTAGCAATAGCAATTCGTTTTTTTTCGCCGACGCTGAGATGATGGGGTGAGCGTTGCTCATAGCCATCCACCCCCACCCACTCAAGAGCTCGAGCTACGCGCTGTCTCACTTCAGGCTCGGCATAGCCCATGTTTATAGGGCCAAAGGCTACATCATCAAAGACATTCAGTGAGAAAAGCTGGTCCTCAGGATCCTGAAATACGAGGCCAACTTTTTTCCTTATCTCCTTCAGGTTTTTCTCTTCCACCGGCAATCTGCAAATCTTCACCGTACTATTGCCACGGAGGATGCCATTAAAATGAAGCAAAAGTGTTGATTTTCCAGCGCCATTAGGGCCGATCACCGCCACATTCTCACCAGGGTAGACATTCAAGTCAACGTTTTTCAACCCCTGACGTCCATCAGGATAGGTAAAAGAAAGGTTTTTGATTTCAATAACTTTATCCATAACCTACCAGTCTACCACCAGATAACACACGGGAAAATGAGCATGAGACAAAAGACTGCACCGAAATAAGCGTCGGTCTGTCTGAAACTTAGTTTGTGCAGCGTGCGAATTTGACCATCAAAACCTCTGGCTAACATAGCGGCATAAATCCGCTCACCTCGCTCATAGCTCCTGATAAATAAGGTGCCAGCCATGTTACCAACAGTCCTTATCTGATGTAGCCGACTACCGCCGAAGTTGCGGCTATCTCGCGCTCGCTGCATCCGCATCACCTCATCCACCAGAACAAAAATATAGCGATACATAAAAGAAAGAATCAATATCATAACCTTGGGCACACCTAATTGCCTCAAGCCTTTTAGCAAGTCGGCAAGCCTGGTTGTCGATGACAGCAAAATCAGACCTAAAATACAGAGCCAAGATTTTACCATCACATTCGCCAGAATAAACAAGCCACTGTAAGTTACCGAGATTTGCCAGAGCCAGATATTATAGCTGCCAGCTATCTCCCCTTCTTTGAAAAAGGGGATAAAGACAGCGATCAGAAAAACAAAGGGGAAAATCACCAGAGACCTTCTCAGAACGTAAAGCGGCGGCAGCTTGGAAAGGATTAGCAATACAGCAATAATGCAGAAATAAAAGACGAAAACTCGCCAATTGCTAGCCGGTGTCAATACCACCGCTATGATGAAAGCCAGACTAGCAATGAGCTTAGTCCGCGGGTCAAGCCTGTGGATAAAGCTGTCTAAGTCGCTATATTCGTCAATAAAACTATGCTTCACCTTTTGCACTCAATAACTTAGCTAGTCCATAACCGATGCCAAAGAGGATAAGAGTGCCCACTATTCCAGCCAGAATTGTGGCTACAGCTTCATTCGTCACGCCGGGTATCACATAGTCAGGCACAATTTCAAAGAAAGGCTCAAGAGCTGCATTGATGAAACCTTTATCCTCAGCCACTCTCTCCAGACCGTCTGGCGACGAAGAAGCCAGGGGAGACAATATCGCCAACAGCAAAGCTAAAATCAGAGCTCCATGCCACCATTTGAATTTCATTTCTGATTTCACCTCCATCAAGCCTTCTGTAGTTCCAACAGATCAGCCCTGGTAGCTAACACCAAGGCGAGCACTGCTGCAGTTATCAAACCTTCACCAATACCAATGATAGCATGAATACCTGCCATCGCCGGCAAGGCAACGCCCAAGGGCACAATACCTGATATTGCCAACTCAACCGCACAAGCAACTGATGCAATTACCACTGTAAACCAAGCAGCCAGACCACTGCCGACCATTATGCCTAACTTGCGCTTACGGAAAAGCGAAGCAATACCTCTATAGAGATAATAACCTACAAAGCAAGGAACAACGCCCATATTGAAGATGTTAGCCCCTAGAGCGAGGAGTCCCCCATCTTGGAAAATCAGGCTTTGTACTATCAGCACACAGGTCATAATCAGCACTCCCGCCCATGGACCTAACAGGATAGCAGCTAAAGCGGCCCCGATAAGATGCCCCGAAGTACCCCCAACCACAGGAAAGTTCAACATCTGGGCAGCAAAAATAAATGCAGCCAGCACTCCCATCAGCGGTATTTGCTTTTCGCCCATCTTCTTATTCGTCGCCTTGACCGCGTAGGCAATGCTGCCAGCAGCCACTGCAATTCCGGCTGCCGCCACCGGTATACTGATGAAACCATCTGGAATATGCATCCGATTCCCCTTTCAATCATATTTTAATCCACAAAATGCAACTGCAACTAATTGCACTAATGGTCAAAAATAAAATTTTTTCAAATCCTCAAGCCTCATTTTGGCATTCAGGACACAGACCAAAAACAGCCATATGCTTCAAATCTGCTTTAAACTGATAGTCATCTAGCAAAATCTCTTCCAAAGAATTTAGTGCCGACTCAGGCAAATCGATTATCCTACTGCACTTCTGGCACACAAGATGATGGTGATGCCCCTTTTCCACGGGGTGGAAACGGACACATCCATCACCCAAGGCAATTTGGGTAACCATCCCAAGTTCCTTCAGCAATTCCAATGTCCGGTAAACCGTAGAAATATTGACGTAAGGATACCTGGCGCGGACTTGAGCATAAATCTCCTCAGCACTAACATGCTTATCAGCACCATGTAGAGCTTCAACCACCATCATCCGCTGCGGCGTCAACCGATAGCCCATCCCTTTAAGCGCTTGACCACAACTCATGTTCAAAAAAAGTATAGCACAACCCAAAGGGTTGTTGCAACTAGTTGCAATGCGGAGTGTGACTGGGCCTGCAATGTGACTAGCCAGCCCTCCTGATGAGGCAAGGCATGCACCTGTCCACCAAGCTGTGGGAGGGAACCGATGATTTGCAGTCATCATCTGGGCTGTAAGAGTTAAGGATGTGCCGTTATACTTGTCTCGGAAGTAGCAAACAGCGTTCACTATGGGTTGGGCGCCGACTCCCCTAAGTCGCAGAAAGAACCTTACTTGATCGAGGTACGATGGGCGCCAGTACCACCGGAGTAATCTGGAGCCTCAGATCGCACCTGAAGCAGCGTCCGGCTTCCTCAACTGCCATCTCATCGGTGAAACCAAGCTCAACCTCAGCAAAGTTGCCGCGGCGCTGCTTCACAGCTAAGCAAGGCATCTCTACCCGTCGCTTATCAGAAAAGTCCTCGTCCTTGCCCAGCCATCCCCGATCCTCCTCTGCCAGAATCAGAGTCTCGTCAATAACTCCGCTGCCACCAAGATACCTATCTATGGAGCTTGCTGCTTGTCGGCCGGCAGCGATGGCCTCGACCACCGAAGCTGGACCGGTAACAGCATCGCCTGCGGCAAATACACCCTCCCTACTGGTCTGGAGCGTCTCGTTATCTATTTGCAAGGTATTGCCTCTACCTATCCTCACACCAAACTGCGACGGGATCTCCGGAACTTGCCCAATAGCTGCTATTACAGAGTCACACTCTTGGGTGAACTCGCTGCCAATGATCGGCTCCGGTCGGCGCCGGCCGCTGGCATCGGGCTCACCCAGCCTCATCCGAATGCACTCCAGCTCCAGCACGCCGTTCTGCTCAGTTATCTTGGAAGGCGCTGCTAGAAACACGATTGAAATGCCCTCGTGGAGTGCCTCCTCTACCTCTTCGGCGCTGGCCGGCATCTCAGCACGAGTCCGGCGGTAAATGATAGTTACCTCCTTAGCACCTAGGCGGTGTGCTACCCGAGCGCTATCAATGGCAGAATTCCCCCCCCCGATTACCGCAACTCGATTGCCCAGCGCGACCTCTTTGCCCAAATTTACCTCCCTCAGAAACAAGGCACCATCCATCACTCCTGGAAGCTCCTCGCCTTCTATTCCCATCCTGGTGCCCTGGTGAGCCCCAACGGCCAGGAGAACAGCATCATAGTTTTGCTCCATAAGCGAGCCTATAGACTCGATCCTGGTGCTGGTCCTTATATCTACCCCAGCCTCTTGGATATCCCGGATCTCACTGTTGAGGATATGCCTGGGGAGGCGGTATTCAGGGATGCCTACCCTCATCATACCTCCAGGCTCAGGGAGTGCTTCAAATACGGTAACCGAATGCCCGCTCTTTGCCAGATAATACCCGGCGGTGAGCCCTGCGGGGCCAGCACCTACGATAGCAACCCGCTTGCCGGTAGGCCTCGCCACCTTGGAGTTCAGCTTCCAACGCTCATCGCCTCGGTCAAAGGCGATGCGTTTCAGATATTTGATGGCGATGGGGTCATTCAGTTGACCACGGCGGCAGGCTGCTTCACAGGGGTGGATGCAAACCCGACCTAGGGATCCAGGAAAGGGAACTTTCTCACGGACCACGGCCAATGCCTCGCTGTATCTGCCTTGAGCAGCGTAGTGGACATACCTGGGAATATCTATGTGGGCCGGGCAGGCATGGCTACAGGGAACTATGTAGGCCTCGCGGTCGACACACACCTTTTCTCGTGCCTCCCGGTCCATGATAGCACCAGTTGGGCATACCTCGACACAGGCAAAGCAGAACTTACACCCTGAGTCCTTAACGGAGCCGCCCTTGACTGTGAGAACCTTGGTGGGGTGTTCCTCATCGTCGAAAGCGTAGACCCCCACGCCCCTTATATCCCGGCACATGCGGACACAACGACCACATACAATGCACAGGTTGTAATCACGATCATAGAAGGGGTTATCCCTTTCGATAACATACCCCTTGGAGCAGTAGGGAATATTGTCGCTCACGCCGACGTAGTCAACTACCCTTTGCAGCTCGCAGTGGCCATTCTTGGGGCAAGTGACACAATGCTGACTCACGGCAACGTTGCGAAGACAGATGTCGAAGGGCTTGCATCTTTCCTTGCGCCAACATTCAAGACAGGCATGGGGATGCTCCGTCAGAATCTGTTCTAGCACCTCTTGCCGTTGCCTTTGTACTGCCGCCGTATCGGTTCTTACCACCATGCCCTCAGCCACCTCTGTTACGCAGGCTAAAGGAAGCTCATCTCTAGCTTCGACCTCGACCACGCACAGGCCACACTGGCCTGTCGGCTTCAGGTCAGGATGGTCGCAAAGTGCTGGAATATAGATACCAGCTTTCTGCCCCGCTCGAAGAACAGTTGTCCCAGCTTTGGTTTTTACTTCCTGCCCATCAATACTCAGGGTGATTTCATCCATTGCCATCTATTTTGTCCTCGCTAGCTGTTCTAGCCTGCTCAATGGTCTGAAGCAGTAAGATAGCGAAGCGAATCATGCTCGCCTTAAGAAAGCGGACAGTGCCAGCCCAGAAATCCTGGACTTCTGCCTCGGAGAAATCTCTGACATAGCTATCAACAGGTCGCAGCCCAGCCTCAATCCCACGAACTACCAAGTCGGCCAAATCAGGTCTCTCTTGGAGCAGGTCATGTAACTCCGCCAGGATCTCCTCTTGCATGGCCTGCGATCCGCCTTTAGGCACCTCAGCGAGGTCAGCTACTTCCCATTGCGCAATCCGTTCAATAACATCTGGACTTACCTGTGGGAAACCAGACCATTTCTGTTGCCTGATTTGATGCCGCTTCATTTAGTTCTCTCAAGGAATAGTTAATTGGGGAGAGTCCGGCCTACTCTCAGGTTGCCGGCAATCAAGGTCACATGTCATTTGCCTAGAAAATTCGTAGCTTAGCTTAACACATGATATCGTTTGGGTCAAACTCAAAACTTAAGCAAATTTCTGCTTACTATCCAATGCTATAGTAACCGGACCATCGTTGTGGATTTCCACCAGCATATGTTGCTGGAACCGTCCTGTCTCTACTTTCAGTCTACTCTCACGAACA
>JAPLHH010000295.1 GCA_026389735.1 Chloroflexota bacterium
GGCATTGAAGACTATCTTCTTGTGCTCTTTTACATCATGAACCTCGAAGGAGAAGCCGCCATGCATATTGCCAGCGATGACCAGGCCGATAGTGTTGAAAGGGTCGGCAAAGATTTTGTATAGCGGTAAATTCCAGGCACCGGAGGCAGTTTTATCTGCCATAAAGATGATGATGGTCTCAGCTTCCCGTTCCTCGAATTCCATCTCAGCAACCCCGGGCCCCATGCCCTTGACGTTGCCTGAAAAGGCATCAGCCAGCATGTCCTGACCGGCACCATGCAGCTTCAGCTTCTTGGCTATTTTGGTGCAGTCGACGAAGGTATCCCAGGCCAGCTTGTGGATTTTGTCATTATCCTCTCCATGCTGGTGAGTCATTATTAGCTGGAGGTCGTCACCGCATCTGGTGACATGATAGTCAATTAGCAGCCCGGACTTTTTAGCCGCTGCTATACACTTTTCAGCTTTATCCAAGACGTCCGGATGCGAGCTGGAGTGGCCAACATAACCGCCGATGTCAGCCTTGATGACACTTAAAGTTACTTTCATCTTGTCCCCCTTTTTTATTTTACCTGTTTATCCCCTTGTGTCACCCTGAGCAAAGCGAAGGGTCTTCGAGATTCTTCGGTCGCTACGCTCCCTCAGAATGACATTTTGCACTTTTATATTTAACTTTTACATCCCAGCCGTGTCTTACACAAAGGCCGGCAATCGATACTCCCCGAAGACCTTGCGTAGCACGCCGCAGACTTCGCCTAAAGTGGCGTAGGCGCTTACTGCCTCAAAAATATAAGGCATCAGATTTCCATTGCCTTGAGCAGCCTGACGCAAAGCCTCGAGCTTTATCGAGACCATCTCATTATCCCTTTCCTGGCGCAGCCGGCTGAGCCGCTCCAGCTGCCGCTTCTCGCCTTCTTTATCCATTTCCAGAATGGGAATTATAATCGGCTCATCCCTGACATATTCATTGACGCCGACAACAATGCGCTTCTTGCTATCTATCTCCTGCTGGTAGCGATAAGCCGAGTCGGCGATTTCCCCGTGGAAGAAGCCAGCTTCTATAGCTGGTATAACGCCGCCCAGCGAATCAATCTTGGCAAAATATTCATAGACAGCTTTTTCTGTCTTATTGGTCAGGTACTCCACGAAATAACTGCCGCCGAGTGGGTCGATGGTATTGGCGACACCGCTTTCGTGGGCGATAATCTGCTGGGTGCGCAGAGCAATGGTCACCGCTTTTTCCGAGGGCAGAGCCAGGGCTTCATCCATGGAATTAGTGTGCAGGGATTGTGTGCCGCCAAGGACAGCAGCCAGAGCCTGAATGGTGGTGCGAACTATGTTGTTTTCAGGCTGTTGAGCAGTTAACGAGCAACCGGCTGTCTGGGTATGGAAGCGGAGCCATTGAGAGCGTTCACTGGCGTTGAACCGCTCTTTCATTTCCCGTGCCCAGATGCGGCGTGCAGCACGGAACTTGGCAATCTCTTCAAAGAAATCGTTATGGCAATTGAAGAAAAAACTGAGCCTGGGAGCAAAATCATCCACCTTTAGCCCGCGGTCAATGCCTGCCTGAACATAGGCAAGACCGTCAGCTAAGGTGAAAGCCAGCTCCTGAACGGCGGTGGCGCCGGCTTCGCGGATATGGTAGCCGCTGATGCTGATGGTGTTCCAGCGTAGCACCCGCTTCATGCCGAATTCAAAAGTATCAACGATAAGGCGCATGGACGGCTTTGGCGGAAAGATGAAAGCATTTTGCGCCATATATTCTTTCAGTATATCGTTCTGTATGGTGCCACCCAATCTATCCAGTGGGATACCCCGCTTCTGAGCATTAGCCAGATACATAGCCCAAATAACTGCGGCCGGTCCGTTTATGGTCATAGAGGTAGTTATCTCATCAACAGGAATGCCGTCAAATAATATCTCCATGTCAGCTAAAGAGGAGACGGCTACACCACACTTGCCGAACTCCCCCTTAGCTTCAGGGGCATC
>JAPLHH010000297.1 GCA_026389735.1 Chloroflexota bacterium
GCCTGTCCGGTGTGCAAAAGCTCGCTTAAGCTAAAAGTTACCGAGGAAAAAGAGGGCGAGGTGGTTACCGGCTCTCTATTCTGTAAAAAATGTAACCACGACTACCCTATTTCAGATAGCATACCCAACCTGCTGCCACCAAACCTGAAGAGCTAGCTATTCAGGACTATAAGTCACGCAGCTTTCAGGTGATTCCCAGACCGCAACGCTAGCTAATGACACTCCTCCGGAAAAGCGCCCTTTAAGCTCATCATAAATCGTCGCCGCGATGTTTTCCGAAGATGGATTGATTTTATCGAACGGCGGCACATCGTTTAGTGAGGTGTGGTCGAACCGGGACAGAACTTCACCCAGATGACGCTTCAACTCCACGAAATCGTAAGCCAGTCCGATTTTATTTAGCTTTGCCGCCTTTAAGCTGACCACCACCTTGAATCGATGGCCATGCACATTCTCACACTTGCCGCCATAGTCTCTAAGATAATGAGCAGCATCGAAATGTCCTTCAATGGATACTTGATACATCTTGCCTCCTCATAATCGCTTCGGCTTCAGCCCATTGGCGCACACCGGCTACAGTTCCCAAATTATCCAACAGCTTTTTTATAGTTTTGCCACTGCCGGGATGAACCAGGTCTGGGGCGATTTCAGCCAGCGGCACCAGCACAAAAGCCCGCTCAGCCAACCTGGGATGGGGCACGGTCAATTCTTTACTGCCGAAAACCTCATTGTCATAAAGCAGTATATCAATGTCAATAGGCCTGGGTGCATTGTATATCAATGTCAATAGGCCTGGGTGCATTGGGAAAGCTGGGCATCCGGCCCAGTTTAATTTCGATTTCCTTAGCCAGCTGCAGAAGCTGCTTCGGTTTCAGCTCCGTAGAAATACGGCACACAGCATTCAGGAACAGCGGCTGCGGCTGGTAGCCAACCGGCTCGGTCTCATAAATGGACGACACTTGCTCAACCACTGCATGTTTTGACATCAATCCCAGTGCCTGAGCCAGATTCTGATTTCTATCACCCAGATTGGAACCGAGACCGAGATAAGCAGTCGCCATTTTTATTTGCCCCTGATAATAGCGTCGCTCATGCGGCAAACTCTCATCATCTCTTTCACGTCATGCACTCGAACCATATCCGCACCTCTGGCGATACCGATGGCGATGCTGGCTGCCGTGCCTTCCAGACGCTCTTCCGCCGGCAGATCCAACACCAGCCCGATCATCGATTTACGCGAAGTGCCTAAAAGGATTGGTCTGCCCAGCACCTTTAGCTCGTCAAGCCGGCGCACCAGTTCGAGGTTCTGTTCCAGCGTCTTGCCAAAGCCAATGCCCGGGTCAATGATGATATTCTTCCAGGGCACACCGGCATCCAATGCTAGGTCTATAGACCGTTTCAAATCAGAAAGGACCGCTGGAACGATATTCCTCACAGGCTTATCCCGCTGATTGCTCATCAAGATTATGGGCAAGCCTTGTTCTGCTGCCAGTTTAGCCAATCGCGGCTCATGCTTCAGTCCCCAGATATCGTTTAGCATCTCTGCCCCGGTGTACAGCGCCCGACGAGCTACTTCAAACTTGCAGGTATCAACACTCAGAGGCACCTTCACCTTGCCGGCCAGCCGCTCCAGCACCGGTATCACCCGCCGCAATTCCTCATCAACTGTTATCGGAGCCGAATTTGGGCGGGTAGATTCACCGCCGACATCAAGTATGTCAACACCTTCAGCGACAAAGCGTTGCGCCTGGGCCACGGCAGCATCGACA
>JAPLHH010000205.1 GCA_026389735.1 Chloroflexota bacterium
AGCTCACAGGTGTCAGGTTGGGAGCCCAGTGTATCCTTCCGGATCTTGAGGCTCATATTCCCGGTTCGCCTTGCACAATCGCGAGGAGGAATTTGAAGGACTTATGGAAGTAATCTGTAGTAGAATAGAAATGCCTGGCCGTGGAGGCCTTAGTTCAAGGCAAACAAGGATGCAAAATCTAGTCCTACAAGCCTCGCCAAGATGCGTTTAGCTGCTCGTCCGACAACCGTTTTGTTTATGGTGTGCTTGAGAGAATGTTCAAGCGCGTTGACTAGATTCAATAAGGCTAAGCCATACGGTAACGTTGGTGATGTCTTTTCAAGATCCGGCTGTGAGTGTGACGCGCAATAGATCGGTAGATTTTCTAGCCCTTGGGGAGGTTGCTAATGGATGTTTCCAACAGTATTGCGGGTCGCGGAGAGGCCGTTTCAGACAATGATAGACATATTCTGAGGTGGGCGAATGCCGTGCTCGGGCTGCTGCACTCTGGGCAGGGAATCGCCATTCTGCTCTTGGGCTCCGGATTTAGTGCGCCGATCGTAGCGTCATATCTAGGCTCAACGTCGCAGTTCACGTATCAGCCTCGCTTTCTCATCGCTGCGTTCCTATTCTTGGCAGCTCTTGATCACCTTTTCGTCTCACTACCGCGAGTGTTCCCATGGTATGTTGAAAACCTGGGCCGGCGTATAAACCGCGTCCGCTGGTACGAGTATTCAGTGAGAGCTTCTGTCATGATTGTGGTCATCGCCTCGCTCACCGGGATCAGAGACCTCGTAGCATTAGTCGGCTTATTCTTCTTAACGGCAGCTATGATCCTCTTTGGCTTGATTATGGAGATACATAACCAGACAACGGCGAGAACCAATTGGACTTCATTTATCCTCGGAAGCATAATGGGAGCCGTGCCCTGGGTCATTATTCTATTGTATTTCGCGAAAGCCAAACCTAGCCCACCTGGCTTTGTTTACGGGATAGTAGCATCCCTGATGGTGCTATACGCTCTGTTCCCCATCAATATGTGGCTCCAGCATGCCAGGAAAGGCCGCTGGAGATCCTACATTTGGGGCGAGTACGGCTATATGTTCCTGAGCTTGACGGCTAAGTCACTTCTGGCATGGCAGGTTTTTGGCGGCACTCTACATTCTCCAGCGCTTTATCATGGATGAGGCAGCCCCAACTGCCGATGCACCGATGGGTTAATGGAGACTTATGAATAGGGCTGCATGTCTGAACTTAAGATGCTTGGGCGTGACATGCAGCCTTGCATACTGATAAGAGTGGAGAGCGAATTGAACGAAAAATCGCAGCTAAGGCGGCTTCTAAAGGACTTATTCGCAACTCAACTATTGGCGGTGCTTGCTGCACAGACCGAGGGACAGCCGTACACCAGCTTGGTAGCTTTCTCGGAGGCTGACGAGCTAAAGCATCTACTGTTCGCCACAAGTCGCAACACGCACAAGTATGCAAATATTATTAGGGATCCCAGGGTGGCGATGTTCGTTGACAACAGGTCGAATCGAGACTCTGACTTTCGCAACGCCGTAGCCGTGACCGCCATCGGCGAAGCCGAAGAAATTCAT
>JAPLHH010000195.1 GCA_026389735.1 Chloroflexota bacterium
CCCTCCGAATCAGCTAGCCGACGAGGCCAAGATGCTTGAGCTGAAAGCCGAGCTGGCTAGCCTGAGAAATCCTGAAATCTACGGCGGCTCAGGCGTTTGTGTAATTTCTCCTCCAATAACCAAGGAGAAGCTATATAAATGCCTGTCCGATACCAAAGGCCTGAGATTCATGGGCCAGAGATTCGTCCCCGATTCCTATATATTCCAAAACCTGGTAACGCCGGCAGTGGGCGTGTATGCAGGCACAGGTTCGCCGTTCACCATGAAGATGACCGTGCTGGGCCCAATCAGAGGTTTACCCAGAGGCTTGGATGTCATGGCTGTACTCGGCTCAGAGAGGGCTTATGAGATATTGCAACAAGAAGGCGACACCGAGTATCAGGGCAAGGATACCAGCTATGACAAGCAGCTTGAACAGCTTAAAGGCCAGTTTGCGGCCTTCACTGAGGAAGATTGGCACCACAACCTTTACTGGTCGTGGCTATATGCTTTGAAACCACTGCTTGAGGAATACGGCAAGGGCTATCCCGCGTTCATGCAGACCCAAGCCTGGCAGGATAAGGAGCTTAACACCGCTTTAGCCTCATGGGCGCAGCTCAGGCACGACACCATACTATATGCCAAGCAAAGCTATACTCCGATGGTGACATCGGCACCACCGTCACCAAAGCCGCTGCTCGGCTACATCGAGCCGGTGCCAGAGTTCTACGCCCGCATGCTCGACCTGACCAAAATGACCAGAGCGGGACTGTCCCAGCTCGGAGCTTTGAGCCAGGAAGAAGATAATCGTTTGTCGAATTTAGAGTCTGTTCTGGACAGGTCGCTGAGTATAGCCGTCGACGAGCTTGAGGGTAAGGAGCTTACCCAGGACGACTATGACTTCATTAGGGATTTCGGCAAGAACCTGGAGAATATAATCGTTGGCGTGGAAGACGAAGGCAAGGAAACGACCATTGTCGCTGACGTCCACACTGATACCAACACACCAGCAGAGGTACTTGAAGAGGGAACAGGCTATGTCGACCTCATTCTGGTGGCTTACAAGGTTCCCGACGGCAGGATTATCATCGGCGCCGGGCCAACCTTGAGCTACTATGAGTTCAAGCAGCCCATCGATAATCGCCTCACCGACGAAGCCTGGAAAGAGATGCTCGAGTCAGGCCAAACACCACCCAGACCTGCCTGGACGACCAGCTTCTGTAAGCCTTAAGTCTTCGCTTCCTTTTGAGTCTCTAGACCCTGGCGAATGCCCCCTTGTCTTTTGTATTCTTCTCTCCTGTGGCGGGACAGAGTAGAGTGAGGGGAATTAACAAAAAGCTTCACTCTGACCTTAATCCTCTCTCATCAAAGGAGAGGCAAGTCTCTTAAGAGAGCGACCCTAAGGGCTTGCAGCTATAATGACAAGGTATAAAGTTCTTGATTTAACTCTCCCCTGCCTGCGGCTCGACCGGACATAAACCTTTTCCGCGCCGTTTCGTTATTTAAGTAGCAACTGGACTGAATTTTAGATAAAACCGTTCTACCTATAACCGATAAAGGAGGTTCAAAACATGAAAATTTGGAGCATTCCGGTCATAATAGCCATCGTTGCCCTGCTGATGCCCATGTCCTCGGCTATGGTCGGCGCCCAGGATGGCGCTGGCCTGAGCATCAGCAAATCTGCCGACCTGGCCTCAGCCGCTGTAGGCGATAACATCACCTACATCTATACTGTCTCAAACAGTGCCAATGTCAGCGTTGAAAACATCTCCCTGGTCGATGATAAAATTGGGGCAATCGACCTCGGCGGGCAAACAAGCCTCGGTGCTGGCGAAAATATCACAGCTACGGCAACATACACCGTAGTCGAAGCTGACCTACCAGGTCCGCTGGTTAACACAGCCACCATTTCAGGCACCGACCCTGACGGAAATCCCGTTACTGACAATGCCACAGCTTCGGTTGGCTTGACCTACACAGCTTCCCTTCAGCTAACTAAAACCGCTGACCCAACCTCGGCCTCTACCGGTGAAAACATCACCTATACTTACACCATCACCAACACGGGCAATGTCACACTTTCTAACATTACCTTGGCGGATGACAAGATTCCTGAAGTCTCCCTTCCCAGTGACAACATAACACTTGCTCCCGGTGGAAATATCACGGCTACTGCTACCTACACCGTCTCTGAAGGAGACCTAGAACAAGGCTCTATTGTCAATAACGCTACCGCCACCGGTACTGACCCTGACGGCAACACCGTCACTGCGAACGACACAGCTACGGTTGAATTGACATCACCACCTCCCGACGAGGTGCTAGCTATCGAGGTGACGAAATCCGCCGATAAGACTACAGCCTCAGCCGGTGACAACATCACCTATACCTACATAGTAACTAATACTGGTAATGTTACTGCCGATAATGTCACCTTAGAAGATGATAAGCTAGGAGAACTTATGAGTGGCGTCATCATTGCTCCAGGAGAAAGTGTTACTACCACCGCTACCTATGAAGTCAAAACCAGTGACTTCTGGAAGTTCAAGCCTATCACCAATATCGCCACGGTTACTGCCACTGGCCCGGACGGCGAGCCGATTTCAGCAACAAGCGAGCAGGTCTCTGTTGCGCCTAACAGGATCGGCATGTTCAAGGCCCTGATACTTTGGCTCAGCGGTGTTCCCGGTAAGGGAATTGAAGAAGCACCTGGTCTGCAGAAGCCATTCAATCCTAAATCTCAAGCTGCTGAACACGCCGGCAAAAAGGACAAGCCCAGTACACCGGAACAGCTCCAGATAAGGGAGAGTGTAGAGAACGAGGGCACAGAGCAACAACTCCAGATACGGTCAGAGGTGGAAAACCAGGCTGGTAGCGGGCAAGCTACTCAAAATGATGACGAGGCAGGCCCAGGGAAGGGACAGTCAAAGAAGAACTGGGGCACAGACAATCAAACACAGGGACAGCAACCAACTCATGGCAATGGTCAAAACAATCCCGACAAGGATAAGCCAAACAACAAATACAAGACGGGGAAATAACTTTAGCCAAAAGTAGTTTTCGCCAAAAACTCACCAGGGCGACCTTTCGAGGTCGCCCTCTATTTTTACATTTTTATCTTTCATTTTGGCCTGACGATTTCAAGTACTCCTCGTACTCCACCAT
>JAPLHH010000217.1 GCA_026389735.1 Chloroflexota bacterium
AGAGGTACAGGCTGTATATATATCAGGGAACATTCGCAGACCTTTTGAGTATTATATGGAAAACCCGGCAGAACGGGCTAATATGGACTGGAGAAATGAGACAAATTACCCTCGTCCCGATTATTTGTCATCAAGCCGCAAACGACTTGCTCCGCAGTTATTATATAAAGGTGGCATACTTAATAAATGGAACAAGAAGATAGCAATCGCGCTTGACCAGGGATTCTTCTCAACGATTCCAGATTTGAGGGAAACAAGTGCAGAGAAGGCTAACTTTGTTTGGCTCGTCTATGATTTGGATGTCAAACAATCGATGAACCAATACTTGCTCAGAAGGTGTAGAACAGTATACACTGTTTTCAGTGAATCGCTGGATCAAATTGTTCGACCTGAAGTTGGTGAGCCTGCGGAGTTTGTTCAAAAGTTGCAGGAAAAGCTAGACGAAAAGTTAGAAAGCGGTAACTCTCCGGACACTAAAACAATTGACATAGGAGACTGAATGCATCAGCTTGAATTATTTTCTGGAACTCATTCAAAACGAGTGGTCAATGTCGCGTCTATACCGCAGAGAAGTCCCTTTCGTTATCCTGGAGGAAAGACATGGCTAATACCGCAAATTAGATGTTGGCTAGATAGTTTCGGCAAAAAACCAAATTTGCTGGTTGAGCCGTTCGCAGGTGGTGGTATAGTAGGCTTAACTGTTGCTTTTGAGGGACTTGTCAATCGGGTTCTGCTGGTTGAACTAGATGAGCAGGTTGCGAGTGTTTGGCAAGCGGTATTAACCGGTGAAGCAGAGTGGCTAGCAGAGCGAATTTTAAATTTCAACATAACACAAGAATCCGTTGCAGAGCAGCTTAGCAACGGCAGTACTTCCCTACGGGAATTAGCTTTCAAAACGCTGCTTCGGAATCGAGTGAGTCACGGTGGAATTATGGCACCGGGAGCTGGCTTCATCAAATATGGGGAGAGTGGAAAGGGTATTAGTTCACGCTGGTATCCTCGTACTTTGGCACAACGCATACGTGACATTGGCAGAATTAAGGACAAGATTGAGTTTGCTCGCGAGGACGGGTTAAATATCATTCGTCGGTACGCCAATCGGCCAGATGTGATTTTTTTCATTGATCCCCCTTACACTGCCGCCGGAAAGAAAGCTGGGACCCGCTTGTACACGTATAACGAATTGGACCATGAAAGCCTATTTGCAATTGTCGAGTCGGTACAGGGTGATTTCTTAATGACCTATGACAATGCGGAAGAAGTCAGGGCCATGGCAAAGCGACATGGTTTCGAAGTGGTGGAGATTGTAATGAGGAATACACACCATATCGAAATGGCCGAGTTATTGATTGGGAAGGATCTTAGCTGGGCGCGAAATGCAGCATAATATTGAATTGCCTAGTTGTGACCACTTAAATACTAACCGTGTGAAGATTGTATTTGAAAATTAGTATCTTCCGGAAGGTGTCACAATTCGTCACTTTGTGCGGCGCCGCATACGTACACACCTCGGAAGAGCGCAACATGGTTAAACTTTTATTGTCCTCTAGGCTAGTGCGACACTGAGGGTTCGATAGTGAGTGATGCCTCTAGACAAGAGGCCGGTCAAGTGCTTCTCCGATTGTGCGCTGCCGCAACTGCCCGCATGCTGCATCAATGTCAGAACCACGCTGAATCCGCTGCGTAATTTGGATGCCCGCATCGTCTAGAATTTCACGGAAAGCCCGGATA
>JAPLHH010000143.1 GCA_026389735.1 Chloroflexota bacterium
CGACGGCACTGATAATCTTATTTTCTCTATAACTGAACATTTGAAGGCTGTCACTACAAGGAAGACATGGCATCCAGTTTTTGGTGATGAGTATCAAGGGGAACCATTTATTATCATAGGAGCCAAAATCAGAGATGAAATAGATTTTGCTGGATCAATAAGGCTAGGTAATAAATCAAAATATCTACTTGGTAGGCCTTCAATAATTGTTTTAACAGAAATTACCGAACTACAACGCAGGGAATTTAGGAAGTTCGGCTTATTACCTATTAAATGCGACGCCAAAACTTTTATAGAAAAACTGATCCCCGATGTAGTAAGCTTGGATGCGAAATTAGCAAGACTGGTGGTTCCGGGCAGTTATCCTACACTACCATTTGAGGCAAAAGTCTTTCTTGAGCAATTCAGAGCTCTTAAAGTTAATAAAGAAGAGCAGATTACTCCATTTGGGCATGATTTTTATGCAGGATATGAGCCTATTTGGGCTGATATCCTAAATGAATATGATGTTAGATTCGAAGCCGTAGACAATATATGTGAAGATCTTGCTTCCATCATCAAAAGTGATATAGACCAAAAAATATACTATATCTCGGGTGACCCAGGCTCAGGAAAATCAGCGCTATTACTTAGAATTGCTCGTGATTTGATTGCCCTTGGTAAGGATGTTTTCTTATTTCGCAATGAAGAACGTTTAGGTGTTAATTCAGCACTTTGGTGGTTAAAACATTCTCCTAATACTATTCTTATATTTGATAATATTGCTGATTTTTTGGGCGAAATAGGACAGTTGTGTGAATTATGTAGAACAGACAAAGTAAGGCTTGTAATCATTGCCAATGAAAGAACGCGTCGCGAAGGTGTCATATTAGATGAACTTGAATATAAATTCCTTCAAAAGTACACAAAAACACGTCTAGGATATTTATCTGATTCAGATATAGATAAACTCATCGATAAGCTGAAGAGCCAAGGTCGTCTTGGCAAAATCACGCGAAAATTTCCTGGAGAACAAAAGTATTATTTCAGCAAGACATCAAATAGACAGTTATTCCCAGCAATGGCAGATTTGGAAGGTGGACAGGGTTTTGTACGAAGAATAACGAAGGAATATCATAATGATATTAAATCTCAAGAATTGAAACATCTTTATGCTTTAGTATGCATATCTCATTCCCTTGGATACGCACTACCTATAACCATCGCATCATCTGCTGTAGGAATATCCGTGAATAAAATTTCAGATGAAGTTTCAAGCGGGCAGCTATTTAGAATTGTTGTTTTCGATTCCAAAGGGCTAAAGGCAAGACATAGAGTCATTGCTAGTAATATAGTAGAAAAAGTATTTAGTAATAATGAAAGGTATGAACTGGTAAAAAATTTAGCCATTCATCTTTCTCCTCATATTTCAATCTCCGCAATTCAACAAAAAACTTTGTATTATCGAATTGTAAAAGAATTGATGGATGAAAGAATTATACTTGATTGGTTGGACCAGGTATTGGCTCAGAGATTTTATGCCGAACTTCTTCCCTATTACGATTGGGACGCAAGATATTGGGAACAAAGGGCGTTAGCCGAGTTACGCATGAATCATTTGGACCCGGCTATGTCTTTTGCTGAAACTGCATTACATCGAAACCGTGACCCTTTTACACTAAATACTTTAGGCCATGTTCTACTCGAGACTGCGTGTAGTTTAGACTACTCGGGAACTGCTGGAACTTTAGATTTATATTGGAAGGGCGTCGAAAATTTGCGCGAATCCTTAGACATTGGACAAGGTAGATTTCCCCATCCCTATAATACATTCTTCGCACATACTCTACCCTATGTTAAATTACATTTTAAAAATGAAGAAATTAGTAGAGACATTATCAGAGAATGGGAGTGGTGGTATAGAAGGGCACAAAGTAGTCCTGTCTTTGTTTCACCTCATAAATACGCACAATTAAGTGGATACAATATTAGCTGGCTTAAGCTTGCAACCCAGGGCGGCATTGAAGAATGAATAATTCATCAAATTTTGTTATCTGATTTTAGGCCATGTTCGTCAGTTTTCAATCCGTAGACTTCTTCTTCCAGCTTTTCCATAATCCGGGCGATGCTCATATGCCCGAAGCTACAGGCTCCTTTGTTTGAAAGCCTCGTACATTACCAGTGCGGCAGCGACGGAAGCGTTAAGCGAGGTAATTTCCCCTCGCATGGGGATGTGCGCCATAAAATCGCATCTCTTTCTAACCAGCTCGGATAACCCCTTACCTTCACTGCCGATGACAATTGCTGTTGGTGACTTGAAGTCCATCTGACTGTATTCAACTTGGCCGCTTCGGTCAATGCCGATGACCCAGAGGTTGTTTTTTTTGAGGGTTTCAATGGCCTGGGCGATGCTGGATACACTGGCTACCGGCATATACCACACAGCGCCAGCCGATGCCTTAGCCACAGTGGCGGTGAGACCGGCTGCCCTTCTTTCCCTGATAATCACCCCGTGAATGCCGCTGGCATAAGCAGTCCTCAAGATTGAGCCCAGATTCTGCGGGTCTTCGATACCGTCAAGAATCACATAGAGCGGCGGCTCATTCTTTTCGGCGGAGAGAGTAAGCAAATCCTCCAGGCTGACATATTCTTTGACTGCGGCGTAAGCAATAACTCCTTGATTGGCACTGGTTATGCTCTGCTTATCTATGATATGCCTTGCCACATGTTCAACGGGTATCCCTTTAGCTCGAGCCAGGCGAAGTATTTCAGTGATGGCATCACCCGGCTTAATATTGACAGCCAGTAGTATTTTATTGATTGGATGGCCGGCCTTGAGCAGCTCGATTATCGGGTTTTTACCTTCGATGATGTTTGCCATTTTACCTGGCATATTGTATTAGCACGAGCCCGCCAATTCAAACTCTGTTAGGCGCAGATACCTGATGAGTAATGGACAACTGCGGCAAAGAAGGGAAGGAGCCGAGGCCGTCACGGCATTAAGTGACTTGCGATGACAGGAAAAACTCTGGGATTGCTTCGTCGCTTAGGGCTCCTCGCAATAACAGGAGGGAAAAAGCCACGACCTTTCAGTGTCGTGGTGGGCGAGGTTAAAACGTCGCCACTACATGTTGGATTTAAACTCGGGTAGATTGGAGCACCGGCTCCAATCGTGCCTAGAGCGAATGCTCCAGGCTACCCTCTCAGACGCACCTGACGCGGACCATAACGTCAGAATCCGATGATATTAAACGGACTTGCCATATTATCGAGGGCTGAACTTTATGACCCGGTCGTAAAGGAGTTCAGTATAGGCCGGTCCCACCTTGGTAGCTGGCTCCATATATGCCCGGAACCCGATAAAGGCAGGCTCATTAAGTTCAACTCCATGTGCTTTGGGACCGGTTGGTACTACCACACAGGTCTTTTCAGAACCGCAGCTACGCGCAAACTTACAGGCATAAAGATATTTAGCCAATGGATTGCCAGGTAGATATTGCTCAGCACTCCCTATATATTCGGTGCTGTAGATACCTGTCACACCATTCCAGGCAGCTTCGCCATAGAAGTTGCAGTTTGCGTAGGTAGCCTTACCGGTGGCTGCATGATTAACACCGTAGACAATGACAAACTCGTCGCGGTCATCACCCAGTGTAAGCGTATCGCTGCGCAGGTAAACTGTGTCACGGCTTTCACCGGCAACATATGTCTCTGTCTGGACTGCATCGTAAGACTCAGGAAGCCAGACGGAAGTTTCAAACTCATTTGCCGAAAGGTTGCTGTGCTTTGCCAAAATAGCCTGGCGCAAATCATCAAGGGCGGGCTGTAAATCTACCTCAGTTTTGCCTGTACCCCTGACGCGTAAATCAGGTGCCGGAAATGGGTCGAGTTTCACCTGTGACGTAGGTGTTACCCGAAGGGCTACTGATACGGCATTTACATATTCCTGACCTGCCTTTTCATCAGCAAAGAGCGCCATGCGGTGCCCAAAGACAATCGTGTCACACTCAGGGCCTGTGCCCATCTTGACCATTGAACTCGGGATTACATACGTGTTTATGATATCTGCCGAATATCCTGCTGATGTGGCAGCGCTGCGTATGCGCTGGTCAATACCTTTGTCAGCCGTGACGATGATGATGGCATCCTGGTTGAACGGGTTTCCCTTTGCACCATTGGGAGTGCCGGAGGTTTTGATGGTAAGGTTATTCAGCGGGTCATTAAAGCTGGTCCAGACCCATTTACGCTGTTTTTCTTGTTCGTAGTATTTATAGAAGATGAAACCGCAGTAGCTGAAATAGGCGCATTCCGGTGGGGTCTTAGTCACAAGTACAAGCGCCTCATCAGGATTTAACTGCCATCCCTGCATCAGCCCGGGAGTGCCATATAACAAACTATCTATTTTCTCTGGAGCATTAGATAGCGCATTTATATCCTTTATCTCAATATTCTCTGGAATAGCACCAAACACCCCTTTATAAGGCGCACCGGCATTATTGCCGGCGGCATTGGCTAATTTCCCGGCTTCGTATAGTTTAATTAAGTCCACATGGATAAATGGCGCTGGTTTCAAAGTAAAGTCGCTCTTCTCCAATGCAGAATAGAAGGTGTCTATATTACCGCTTGATACCCTGGCAGTGTTCCCTGTGGGGGCACAGGATATCATTACGCATATGAGGATTAAGGAAATAATTGAAGCTAAAGTAGCCTGGACCAGTCTTAGCATTAGTTTTACCCTCCTTCTAATTGTTCGCCATTGGGTTTGAATTGGTATCAAATTCTAGTGCTCTAAATTGAATATTTGATAAAGTCCTACATGACACCAGCGAAGCTTTTCGTTATTCTAGCACCTTCAATAGGAATGTCAATAGTGTGCTGTTTGTTGATGAGGCTCGTGCAGCTAACTGAAGCCCGAATTGAGATTGTGGGACAAGGGCCGCTTACACCTTTCGAGGTCGCTTTAATTTTCTGGGTGCCGTTCGCTGGGTTCCCTTCCGAAGCCTTCTTCTTCCAGCTTTTCCATAAGCCGGGCGGCTCTGGGGTAGCCAACGCGGAGGCGGCGCTGCAAAAAGGAAGTAGAGATGTATTTGTGTTCTTTGGCTAGTTGCCTGGCGGCATCCAGCAGCGAGTCCTCACCGCCTTTTTCAGCCGAGACTAGCTGACTCATCTCCTCAAATTTAATTGGTTCTGTCTCCGGCCTTCGTTGATTGCCCCAGAAATAGACTATTCGCTCGGTCTCAGCGTCAGAGATGAAAGTTCCTTGAAGTCGCTTTGGCTTGCTGGCATCGGTGGGCATGTAAAGCATGTCGCCTCTGCCCAGCAACTTCTCGGCTCCCGCGGAATCGAGAATGGTTCGTGAGTCCACCTGTGAGGTAAGTGCAAAGCTGATACGCGTGGGAAAATTGGCTTTGATGAGGCCGGTGACTACGTCAACAGATGGCCGTTGGGTAGCTACGATTAGATGGATGCCGGTGGCCCGTGCCAGCTGGGCTAAACGGCATAGCGTATGTTCCACCTCGTCGAAGGCTGCCATCATCAAGTCAGCCAGCTCATCGATGACCAGCACTACATAGGGCATTGCCTCACCGGGATGCCGGCTTTTATTGTAGCCATCGATGTTGCGGGCTCCGGCCTGGGCGAACTTCTGGTAGCGGTTATCCATCTCCTGATTGAGCCAGCGCAGCGCCAGTACTGCTTTTTCAGAGTCGACAACCACAGGGGCTGCCAGATGGGGCAGGCTGTTGAAATTGACTAGCTCTACCCGCTTCGGGTCAATCATGATGAACTGGACATCGTCTGGAGTGTTGTGAATAAGCAGGCAGCAGACGATGGAATTGAGGCAGGCGGTCTTGCCGCTGCCGGTGGCTCCGGCGATAAGCAGATGGGGCATCCTGGTCAGGTCGGCAGCTACTGTCTCACCGCCGGCACCCTTGCCCAGGGCCAGGGCCAGTTTTGATTTGGCGTAGGCTTTCTGAAAGGCGGTGCTCTCGATTACACTTCTGAGGTTGACCAGGCCGAACGTGGTATTGGGGACTTCGACACCTACTATTGATTTTCCGGGTACCGGGGCTTCGATTCTGATGCTTGATGCCGCCAGTGCCAGAGCCAGGTCGCTGGCCAGAGCGCTGATGCGGTCTACTTTAACTCTGATTTTTGATATCTCCTCCGTACGAACTTTAATATTGCCGTCTTTATCCCGTTCTCTAACTTCCTTGTATTTGCGGTCCCAGCCGGGCTCGACGCCGAACTGAGTCACGGTGGGGCCGACATTTATCTGGACTACCTTGGTCTCAACCCCATAGCTGGCTAAGGCTTCTTCGATGAGCTGCGCCCGCTTCTCAATCTCGCTCTGGCTCAGTTCCATCTCTGTGGGCTTATCCAGTATGGTGATGGGCGGCAGTTGCCAGCCGCCGGCGGTAAGCACCGGCTGATATTTCCCCGGCTCCCAGGCTTCAGGTGGAGGCGCCTCTGCAGCTTTCGGCGGTGCCATAATGGGCGGCGGTGCTGCTTTCTCTTTTACCTCTACCTTACCAAATTCAATTTCCCTTGGTATCGGTTCTGGTTTAACTTTAGGAGGACGCTGGCTGGCCTGGCGGATGGCCTGCCAAATGAGCTGCAAGAGCTTGCCTATGCCTTTGAATATGTTTGTTATCAGGTGCCACGTCCACCGGGGGACTATGAACAAAATACCCAGGAAAATCAGACCAGCCAGCCGCAGTGCTCCTGTGGCATAAGAATCGGTGATTATGCTCTTGCCGATTTTGCCGCCTAGAGTTGCTTGGCTGACGATGCCGCTCCCGGGGCTGAAAAAGGCTGATATTCCCCAGGCGGCTAAAGCCAGGGGAATTCCGCCAAACCACCATTTCCAGTACTTGGTGAAAAGCGAAAACCGCCCGCTTACGATTATCCAGATTACTACTCCCAGGAATACGGCGGTTAAGACTAATCCAATTCCGAAAAGCTCAAGCAGACCTTCCCAGGTGTTAACAACCCAGTTAGTCATGTTCCCCGAGGTGGCGGTAGCCCAGTTGGTTATCTGTGGCCAGAACCAGTAGATTAGGCCGGCGATGATGAGTGCCAGTAACAGCCTCAGTACTGGCCCCAGGTAACTCTTCTTTCTGGTCCTGCCGCTGCCTGAAGTTTTAGCAGTTTTTCTCTTTTTAGGCATAGTCTGACTACGGAGATTGTTTATTTGTCACTGTGAGGGGTGCCTTTTGTCCTGTCATTGCGAGACACGCAGTGCCGTGGCAATCTCGGTAGAGGGGACAACGCGTTGAGATTGCCACGCTTCGCTGGCAATGACAGTGAGGAATTGCTAAGCACTCTCTATACCTCTACAGCTGTGGTGAGAATCATCGGGCGGCGTCGAGTTTGTTCGTAGAAGAACTTGCTCAAGGTATCCTTGACTTTGATGTTGATGAAGCTCCATTCAAGTGGCTGCCCACCACTGCGGTCTAAAGCGGCCTTTACCAGGTCTCGTCCTTGTTCCAGTATGGTTTCGCCTTCTTTCATATCCACGAAGCCTCGTGAAACAATATCAGGGCGGCCTACAATTCTACCTTTGTCTTTTTTGTCGATGGCGACGATTACTACCACAATCCCGTCTCTGGACAGCAGCTTCCGGTCACGGAGGATGACGCTGGCAAGGTCTCCCATAACCAGGCCATCTACGTAGACATTACCTGCCGGGAGTCTACCGACTATTTTGCCCTTTTCACGGTCTAGCTCAAGTATGTCCCCGTTTTCCAGGACAAAGATGTTAGTTTCAGATATGCCTAAGCTTTTGGCCAACCTGGCGTGCAGGCTTAAGTGGCGGTATTCGCCGTGGATTGGTGCGAAGAACTTCGGTTTAACCAAGTTGAGCAGAAGTTTCAGCTCCTCCTGGCTGCCGTGCCCGTGAACATGTACTTGAGCTAGTTTCTCATAAATTACATGAGCTCCCTGGCGGAATAGGTTATCAATTGTCCGGTTAACCAGCGCTTCATTGCCCGGGACGGGCGTGGCTGACATGATGACAGTGTCTCCGGGGATAATGCGGACCTGGCTGCTGTCTCGATTGGCAATGCGTACCAGGGCTGAAGTCGGCTCTCCCTGGCTGCCGGTGGTTAGAAGGACGACTTTATCGTGGGGAAAGTGGTGAATCTCTTCGAAGCGGCGCAGTACATCAGGCGGAGCCTTGAGATAACCTAGCTCCGATGCCATGTGCACTGTGTCTCTCATGCTCCGACCGATAACAAATACATGCCGGTTATGTTTAGCAGCAGCGTCAATCACCTGTTGAATGCGGGAGATAAGCGAGGAGAAGGTGGTGATAATCACCCTCCCCGGGGCTTCAGCTATGATGCGTCCCAGCGCTTCGCCAACCACAGTTTCCGATGGTGTATATCCCGGAAGTTCAGCATAGGTTGAATCGGCGAGAAGAAGCAGGACTCCTTGAGTGCCTAGTTGGGCTATCTTGGCTAATTCGGTAGGTTTGCCGTCGACTGGTGTATAGTCGATCTTAAAATCACCGCTGTGAATAACTGTGCCTATGGGCGTGTAAATACTGAATCCTAGAGAATCTGGAATACTGTGACAGACGGAGAAAGGCTCTATTTTGAAGTTGCCGAGTGAAAACTTAACCCCGGGCTGAATTGTCCTGAGAGTGGCTTTCTTTTCCCACCGGTGTTCCTTTAACTTGATGGAAATCAAACCCTGGGTAAGCTTGGTGCCATAAACGGGCAAATTGAGCTGAGGCAGTATGTAGGGCAAAGCACCGATGTGGTCTTCGTGACCGTGGGTTATGATTATGCCTCGTAGCTTCTCTCGCCTTTCTAGCAAGTAGCTTATATCCGGGATGACTAGGTCAACTCCCAGCATGTCCTCTTCGGGGAACATAAGTCCGGCGTCGATTACGATGATGTCATTGGCAAACTCAATGGCCATCATATTCTTGCCGATTTCACCTAGTCCGCCTAGGGGGATTATCCTGAGTTTCTGTCTGCTCATAATTGTGACCTAGAACAAGCTTAACTGCTGGGGCTCATCTTCGGCTTCTTCCAAATTTTCTGCCTGGGCTAAGATTTGGGGTATTTTGAGCATGTCGACTTCAATGATTTTCCGCAGGCTTCCTTGATGGAGAGCTGCTGCCGGGTGATACATAGCATAGCAGATAACGTTGTCCTGTTTCCTGGCTTTGCCATGGACCTGGCTGATGCTCTGGTTGGGAAAATACTTCGCCATGGAGTAACGACCTAAGGTGACAATCATCTTTGGGTGGAGCAACTCTATCTGGTGGGTCAACCATTTGCTGCAGGCTTGAACTTCGCCGGGCAGCGGGTCTCGATTGCTAGGAGGGCGGCATTTAATAACGTTGGCGATATAGACTTGTTCACGTTTCAGGCCGATAGAGGCTAGTAACTCCTCCAGGTATTTCCCTGCTGGTCCAACGAAGGGGCGTCCTTGTTGGTCTTCATGCCATCCGGGTGCTTCGCCGATAAAAAGGAGAATTGCATTTTCTGGCCCTTCACCGGGCACTACTCTGGTGCGATGTTTGCCTAACTCGCAATCTTGACAGCGTTCGATTTCTTTGTTCAGCTCAGTAAGCGCTGACATCTAGAGCAATCATAACATAGCCTTCTCTGCTGGTCAATTCAATATACTCGTCCAGTACATTAATGACACCACCCGTTTCTGTCATCTTGAGAGGCAATCTACTTTGTCATCGCGAGGGGCATGGCCCCGTGGCGATCTCAGCCGAGGCAGACGTGGTTGCTGTGTGGAGATTGCCACGCTTCGCTCGCAATGACAGAAAAAAGAACCCGCAATGATAAAAGGGAAGAGGCTCGCAATGACAGGTGGCTAGCTGGGCGAGATTAAAGCCTCGCCGCTATATGTTTTATTTTTAGTGAGGTTAAGGCCCCACTGGTCAATTCAAATCAGCGCTAGAGCAAGGCTGATAGTAGCAAAGCAGAGAACCGCTATGGAGATACCTAGAAATAGCCTGTTCCTGGCTATTGAGAAGAGCACGATAGCTACGATGACCTGTATGATAGGCGTCAGCAAGAGAATCAAGATTCCAACACTGATGACAATCGCCGCTGGTATCTGGTCTAGCCGGACTAGTGGCTGGATGTCTTTAGCTCCAGAGAGGCTGAGCAGGATAATAACGCCGATAACAACTAGCACTGAAGAGACCACAATGCCCAACTTGAAACCAAGGCTAACCCAGTTGTTTAAACGACTTTCGTCAAATTTCGTGTTTTCCATAATTTATTTGTCCTGCAGGTTCTATATTACGTTAACCGTTTTAAGGAACATCAGCAGAGCTGCAAGGAACAGGAAGACGCCGAATATGCGTCTAAGCAGTATTCCCCCGGCTCTTTGTGTTAATTCAACACCCAGTCTAGCTCCTATAACTGCACCGATGACCAGTGGGGCAACTATAAAGGGGTATATGTTGCCGTAATAGTGGTAAATGAAAGCGCCAACTGTTGTTGTGATTGCTATCATAAATGCGCTCGTAGCGATGGCTGCTTTCATCGGTAATCCCATCACCAGATTCATGACAGGCACTTTGATGATGCCGCCGCCTATGCCGAGCAAGCTGGAAAGGACGCCAGCGAAGAAGCTGGCTCCTAACCCCGCAGGCGTATGGGTCACTTTGTAGGTAACAACCTTGCCCAGATTCTGGTCATAATATGAGTTTGCCAGCGAGCTGGATAAATTATTGGGAGCAACTGAATTATCTGCAGGCAGAACGTCTTCAGACATGAGGTGCCGGCGTACCACCATGGTATAGGCAACGTAAAGGAGGACAAGTCCGAAAAGGGCACTTAATATGGAAGGAGCGATGACAGCTGCAGCCAAACCGCCTATGATAGCCCCGGGGATGGTTGCTGTTTCCAGAAGCAGGCCTAATTTTACATTGGTCAATCGGGATTTGGTGTATATTCCGGCAGCGGTACATGAGTTAGCTACGATAGCTACCAGGCTGCTGCCGATGGCTACATGGATAGGCAAGTGTAGAGCTAAGGTAAGTATTGGCACGATGAGAAAACCACCGCCGACTCCCAGTGCTGAGCCAAGAAGTCCGGCGACTAGTCCGGTGCCACCTAATGCCCAGAGGTTCAGTCCAAGGTCTAGCTCATTCAATAGCGTCGTTCGCCATAGTAGCACTGGTTGTTGCGAGAGGTCAATTCAGTGGTGGGGTTCTGGCAAGGCTAAAGTCCCGCACCTACAGACGCTCAGCAAAGGAAGCTAAAAGCTTACGAGCCTAAAATCCTGACGGCAACTTGAGCAATGCCGACAAAACCGCCCG
Organism: Chloroflexota bacterium; assembly: GCA_026389735.1. The sequence continues at coordinate 11,279 of JAPLHH010000143.1, forward strand.
GTACAATGCCTAAAAGCAGGACAAAGAGGCAGCAGAGCAATAAAGCAGTGCGCAGTGCCCATGACGAAGGCACCTTTTCCTCCGAGGCCGGAGCTCCTAACCACATCACCTTCACCACTCTCAAATAGTAGAAGGCTGAGACACAACTGTTTATCACAGCCACAATAACCAGCCACAGCAAGCCGTGCTGCACCGCCCCACTGAAAATGTAGATTTTAGCAATAAGCCCTGCAGTCGGCGGCAAGCCAATCAAAGAGATTAAGCAAAGACTCAAGGCCAGAGCTATGAGCGGTGCCCGCTTACCCATCCCGGTGTAATCATCGATTACATCGCTATCAATCTTGTTGGATATAGCTATGACCGCAATGAAAGCCCCCAGGTTAGTAACAGCGTAGCTCATGAGGAAGAATAGCAGCCCGCTTTGCCCCAAAGCATCATTACCTGCCGCCATCCCAACGGTTGCTAACCCCACCATAAGGTAGCCAGCCTGAGCTATGCTGGAATAACCGAGCATGCGCTTTATGTTAGTTTGAACGATAGCTACGATATTCCCTACAGTCATCGTTATAGCACTCAAAATGGCAAACAGCATGCCCCAGTTAAGGCTAAGCCAGTCGGGAGAACCAAGAGCGCCAAAGAAGACACGGAGAATAACAGCAAAGCCTGCAGCTTTACTGGCTACAGAAAGATAGGCGGTAATCGGTGTCGGTGCGCCTTCATAAACATCAGGTACCCACATCTGGAAAGGAAAACAGGCAATCTTGAAGCCGAACCCGGCAGCCAAAAGGATAATGCCCAAAAGCAAAGCTGGATTATTCAGCAGGCCAGCACCAGGCATCCCCTGGACAAAATCGGCAATACACACCAGACAAGTCTTTCCCGTAAAACCGAAGACCAAGGCCATACCATAAAGAAGCACCGCCGAGGCGACAGCGCCTAGAAGCAAGTACTTCAGCCCTGCCTCGGTTGACTTCTGGTCCTTTAAAAAGCTGGCCAGCACATACAGCGAGATGCCGCTCAATTCCAAAGCCACATAGATAGTAATCAGGTCGGCTGCTGCCACCAGCAGCATCATACCTACAGCTGAGATGAGCACTAACGCATAATACTCACCCTGAAATCTCTCGAATTTGCTCACATAGTCCTGAGAGGCTAGGATAATCAGGCCAACTGCTGCCAAAACCAGTAGCTTGAAGAAAAGAGCAAAGTTGTCAACCGCCAGCATGCCGTAGAAAATAGCAACACTGGGTGCTCCCCACATCGCCACCGTAAAACCAGCAGAGACTATCACGCCAGCTATGCTGACAGCAGCCAGAACCTTCTTCTGCTTGATAAACAGGTCCAGCAGAATTACCGCCAAGGCAAAACCCAGAAGACTGAGTTCAGGCGTTAACAAACTAAGCTCATTAGCTGTCATTTATTAAACCATCCCTATCACAAACCTATCAGCCTCGCTTTTGGCTCAACCCCCAGCTTAATGACATCAGTGAGAATGGCTGGATAGAGACCGACAAGCATAATTGCACCAACAAAGGAAAAGATACACACTTTTTCGATATTGTTAGCATCAGGCACGTCCTTGAACTTTTCCAGAGGCGGACCATAGAAAATGCGCTGCAACATCCATAGAATGTAGCCAGCGGTTAAGACAATCCCAAAGACACCCAGAATGGTGTACAGGCGAATGCCTTCAACGGCTAGGCTTGAGTAGCTACCCACGAAGGTAATAAACTCAGCAGCAAAGCCGCTTGTGCCCGGCAAACCTAACGACGCCAAACCGGCAATGCTGAAAACAACCACAATAACCGGCATCTGCCGGGCCAGCCCGCCTAAGTTGTCGAGATTACGCTCATGAGATTTATCGTAAACCAGTCCCACCATGGCGAAGAGAAGCCCGGTGATAATGCCATGGCTGAACATCTGCAAAATAGCGCCAGTCAAACTTACCTGACTCAAAGCAAAGATACCAAGAAGCACATACCCCATGTGGCTGACGCTACTGTAAGCGATCAGCCGCTTCAAATCCTTCTGCCGTAAAGTGACCGCCGCTCCATAAAGCACACTGACGACAGCTAGCACAACCAGCAACGGCGCATAATGCAAAGCAACTGCGGGAAACATAGTGACACAGAGACGAATCATCCCATAGCCGCCCATCTTCAGCAATGCCCCGGCCAGAATCACGCTCACTGCCGTCGGAGCATCGGTATGGGCATCAGGCAGCCACGTATGCAACGGAACCACCGGCAGCTTAATAGCAAAACCAACCAGCAGCAAGAAAAACATGGCTGCCAACGGGATAAATGGTCTGGCTGCAGCCAGACCTGCCAACTCCATCATATTCAGGCTGCCAGTGGTGAAATAAATGCTTAAAATGCCAGCCAGCATCATGGCGCTGCCGACCAGGGTATATATAACGTACTTGATAGCTGAATACTCTTTTCTGCCGCTGCCCCAAATTGAAATGAGGAAATACATCGGGACAAGCTCTAATTCCCAGAAAAGGAAGAACAGAACGAGGTCTAATGAACAAAAGACTCCCAGTATGCTTGTTTCCAAGAGCAGTAACCAGATGAAATACTCCCGAGGCCTCAACTCGATTTTCCATGATACCAGCACCGCCAAGACGCCAAGGAAGGTCATCAATATCACCATAGGCAAGCTGAGGCCGTCAACACCAAAATGATAGAAGGCATTGATTGCTGGTATCCAGGAGAGCTTCTCCTCAAACTGAATTTGCCCAATAGCACCGGCAGAACGGTCGAAAAGACAAAAGATGCCTATTGACAGAGCAAAAGAAGCAAGAGTGAAGACCAGAGCTACAAGCTTTATCGTCCTCGGCTGTGGTTTAGGCAATAAGGCAATGATTACAAGCCCGACTACCGGCAGGAAGACTATGGCTGATAGATAAGCAAAACTCAAGTCCATTTACCTCATATTCACTTGTCACCCTGAGCGGCAGCGAAGGGTCTCCAGATTCTTCGCTTCGCTCAGAATGACATAAGAACCTCTAAACATTCTCCTTTATCTCAACCAAATAGGTAAAAACAGACTGCGATTGCTATCACACCTATGGCGATAGCTATGCCATAGGCCTGCAACTGCCCTGTCTGCGTCCGCCGCAGAACTCCACTTGCCTCAGCAGTGCCACTGGCTACTCCGTTCACCGCGCCATCAACAACACGAGAGTCAAAGATGCTGAGCGCCGCAAAAATCCCATCAACCAGAACCCTGACCACAATCACTCTCTCATAAAGCTCATCAAACCAATATTTTCTATAAAATAGGTTGTAAAAAGGTTTAAAAACCCGGCCCACAGCTTCAGCCGACAGCCACTTAGCACTGTACATGGCATAAGCCAGGAAAATACCCAGACCAGCCACCAACAACGATATTAAAGGCAGCGGATGTGCCAGAATACCGAAGAAACCTGCAACAAAACCAAGCGCTTCACCATTTCCACCATGACCTAGAAACTGGCCGAATGAGCCGGTAACATTGAGCCATCCAGAAACAACCGACAAAACAGCCAGAATGACCATAGGAAGAACCATTACCGCCGGTGATTCATGAAGCTTTCCGCCTCCATGCCCGCTATGGCTTGATGCGGCTCCTCCTTTGTACTCGCCACCGAAGGTAAGAAATACAGCTCGGAACATGTAGAAAGCCGTCATAAATACGGTAATCATAGCCACGTAGAACAGTATCGGATTATTGGTGAAGGAGTATGCCAGGATTTCATCCTTGCTCCAGAAGCCAGCAAGCGGCCAGATACCGGCGATACTTAATGAAGCGACAAGAAAAGTAACATAAGTCCATGGCATTGCCTTGCGCAAGCCACCCATCTCCCGCATGTCAAAAGTTCCCGTGCTATGGCTGACACTGCCAGCACCAAGAAACAGGAGCGCTTTGAAGAAAGCATGATTAAACAGGTGAAAGATGCCTACTGCAACACCGCCAACACCCAGACCCAGCATCATATAGCCGAGCTGACTGATAGTCGAATAAGCCAAGACACGCTTGATATCGGTCATCACCAGACCCATGCTGGCAGCAAAAATAGCTGTAAAACCGCCGATGATTGCCACTGTAGTTAAAGCCATCTGGGAATGCTCGAACAGTGGGAAGAAACGAGCCACCAAGAAGACTCCGGCAGCCACCATCGTTGCCGCATGTATCAAAGCACTGACCGGCGTCGGGCCTTCCATGGCATCAGGTAACCAGACGTGCAACGGGAACTGTGCTGATTTGCCCACT